>NZ_JBMPOR010000006.1:0-280485 GCF_049340265.1 Undibacterium sp. Di26W | reverse complement strand
CTCTGTTTTTCGACAATTTCTTGTCTATGTCACCGTAGTGACATGTCGCTCACTCAAAATACTGACAGTTCAGTTTCTTATTTCTAAAAAACCGTCTTGCTTTATACTTCTTGTGAACACTTGCTATATTATTTAAGCATTTCCAATCAACCTAAATTGACTGGTGCGCTTCGCAAAGTGCCCACATTTATTGACTGTTAATTGTTAAAGAACCAAAATCTTTTCTGCCTCACCAGACTACTTATTCATCCAGTTTTGCAGCGCAGCGTTGTGTGCGTCAGCAGCAGAGAAACGAGATTATGAAGCACTTCTTCTTACCTGTCAACACCCGCTGCTCTTTTCGTTTCTCTTCGCTCTTGCGAACGACTTAAACTGTTGCACGGTATTCACAGCGACCAGATCTTTCCGCAGCCTCTACTTCTCTGCTCAATCTCTGGCCTTGCTTCTCTTCTCTCATCCCCGCTTCTCAGCGGGAGGCGAACTATAGCAAACCTTCCACTCACTTTGCAAGTACCTTGGGGAAATTATTTAGCGGGTTCTTTGGTGGGGCGGCGTTGGCGGGTTTTGTAGGGGGCGGTGCGCGCGGCGCACCCTACTATGCTTCTTGGCTTGCACGCGGTTAATCGAAAGGGCGCAACGCACCCTACTATTCTTCACACATTATCTACTCCCAAGGAAATCCTGATACCCCTGTCACATGCGGTTAAAATACGGGATTCATCAAACCATTAATCCAGCCCGTCGCTATTTAAGAGCTAAGAGCAATGGGCGCTTAGTGTTATCCGGACCGAATTTATGTTGCGCATTACCGATTTACAACTCCCGCTGGACCATACCGAAGCCGAACTGAGGACCGCTGTATTGACTGAGCTGGGTATCGATGACCAGGAGCTCGTCAGCTTTTCCATTTTCCGCCGTGGTTATGATGCCCGCAAAAAGACTGCGATCATCCTTATTTATACGATAGATGTCGTCACTACGCTGGATGAAGAGTTATTGCGTCGCCACAAGAATCGCACTCGCCTGTCCCCCACCCCGGATACGGCATACAAATATGTCACCCGCGTCGGGGATGCGGCATTTCAGCGCCCGGTCGTCATAGGCTTTGGCCCCTGTGGGCTGTTTGTCGCGCTGTTGCTTGCGGAAATGGGTTTTCGCCCTATCGTATTGGAACGCGGGAAACCTGTCAGGGAACGAACCAAGGATACCTGGGGCCTGTGGCGTAAGCGTGAACTGCACCCGGAATCAAATGTACAGTTTGGCGAGGGCGGTGCCGGCACTTTCTCTGACGGCAAGTTATACAGCCAGATCAAAGATCCCAAACATTATGGCCGCAAGGTATTGACAGAATTTGTCAAGGCTGGTGCGCCGGAAGAGATACTGTATGTGAGCAAACCCCATATCGGCACCTTCCGTCTGGTCAAGATGATAGAGGAAATGCGCCACAATATAGAAGCCATGGGCGGGGAAATACGTTTCCAGCAAAAAGTGACGGATATCGATGTGGTGGATGGCAAAGTCCAGGGCGTGCGCCTGAACGACAGCGAATATATCGCCACATCGCATGTGGTACTGGCCATAGGTCATAGCGCCAGAGATACCTTCAAGATGATTGCGGAGCGCGGCATCTATGTGGAAGCCAAACCATTTTCCATCGGTTTTCGTATTGAGCACCCGCAATCTGTCATTGACAAGGCGCGTTTTGGGCCGAATGCGGGCAACGAGATTTTGGGAGCCGCCGATTACAAGTTGGTTCACCATGCCAGGAATGGCCGCTCCGTCTACAGTTTTTGCATGTGCCCGGGCGGCACTGTCGTGGCTGCCACATCGGAACCAGGCCGGGTAGTCACGAATGGCATGAGTCAATATTCACGCAATGAACGCAATGCCAACAGCGCCATCGTGGTCGGCATTACGCCAGCGGATTACCCTGGCGATCCGCTGGCCGGCATTGATTTACAAAAGAAGCTGGAAGAAAAGGCGTATGCCATGGGTGGCAGCAATTACAATGCCCCCGGCCAGTTGATTGGTGATTTTCTGGCGGCACGTGCGTCGACTGAACTTGGCAGCGTGGAGCCCTCCTACAAACCGGGAATCACCCTGTGCGATCTGGCCGAAGCGCTGCCCGACTTCGCCATACAGGCCATGCGCGAAGCGATCCCGGAATTTGACAAGAAGATCAAGGGCTTTGCCATGAAGGACGCGATACTGACTGGCGTCGAAACACGGACTTCATCACCCATCCGCATCAAACGCAATGACGGTGATTTGCAGAGTCTGAACACCCGTGGCTTGTTCCCGGCGGGTGAAGGTGCCGGCTATGCGGGCGGGATTTTATCTGCTGCCGTCGATGGCATCCGGGTTGCCGAAGCAGTCGCCATGGATATACAGGGCATTCAAGCCCAGTAAGTAAGCAAGTAGCAACAGGGCAGAAAGCGCCAGGCTTATCTGCCCTGCTTCAGTCTTTCCTGCGGCTGGATTAGCCCAGCAAGTCTTCAAGACCGGCGCTCAGTTCACTCAAAGGCGGCATGTCAACAGTGATCACTTCGGGTTTGAGTCCCAATTTCTGCGCTACATCGACAGGGAAGGTTGCCTCTTGTTCCTCTTTCGAATAATGATTTTCTTCACCGCGAGCACACCAGGATGCCACATGAACCACGGCACCGATCTGATCAAACTCGGCCTGCTGCAAAGGTTCGGCACAAGCCTTGATCGCCGTCGCAAAGCTGTCAGGGAAACGCCAGCGCTTTGACAGTTCGGCACCGACATCAAAAAAATCATACCCAAACGAGGTGCGTTCCACATCTGGCCTGCGGACATCAAGGGGGCCGGCTATTTTATCGACCTGCAGCATTTGTTCAGGCATGCCTGCATGCATAACCAATTGCCCAATGGCATGCATCAAACCAACGGTAAAGGCAAAGTCTGAATTGGCACGAGCTTTTTTTGCCAGCCATTTTGCCACTACCGCAGTATGCAGGCTGTAACGCCAGAATTGCTTGAGATCGACACCCGGCATGGATTTGAAACCGCTGGTCAGGCCGCTGCTGACGACCAGCGTACGTACCGTCATAAAGCCCAGCATCAATACCGCATCATCGACAGAACCCACGGTTCTTGACGCATGGTAATAGGATGAATTTGCCAGACGCAACAACTTGGCACTAAGTACCTGGTCTGCCGAGAGTTTCCTGGCAATTTCGTCGATAGACACATCATCGTTATTAAAACTGTCTATCACTTCCTGCACAACCTTGGGAATGGAAGGCAAAGCATTTTGTTGCTGGAACAGAGTCTCGATTTTCATAGGGCATCTCCTTTAGATGAGGGGACAGCGACTACATGTCTCTCTTTTTATGTCTGGAAATTGATACGCCAGTCAGCAAATTGCCCAGAACGCATTTCATGAACAGCATGAACGCATCCTAATAATGCAAGAGCATTAATAATTGCTATAAAAAATCATACTCTGATATGCGTTTTTCAGAAATGTTTTTTTTGATATCAGTCGTGATTTAAACAGAAGAACTTGTTTACGATCTGTAGCGAGCGTGCGTCAGCGGGGTCAGGGTAACAAAAACGCAGCGCAAAAAGCGGAATGTACACTAAGTACATGAGCATTTTGAGCAGCGCATGAGCCCCGCTTGGACTACGATTGCGCCCGCGCTTAAGATCGCAAACACGTTCTAAGGCACAATTGACACAAGGCACTTATTTAAGACTTACGGTGTGTAAGTGTGTGAAGGTGCTTGTCGCCTCAATTTAAATCAAGCTGCTTTCAGGCAGTCCTATTATTTTGCATGTGTCGTAAATTTTGAAGATTTTTCATGAATTCGTCTTCACCAGTATCCAATAGCAAATGTAGACTGGCTTTCCTTTCTTGTCTCATCAATTCCAGATGATTTACAAACACTATGCTGTCTTTGCTTCACTTCCTGCCAGACATGGTGGTAAAGTAAGTTTATACACGTCATGCCGTAGTAACCAGACAGGAGACAAATCATGAAAAATGCCCTTGAACTCGCAGCACAAGTCGGTGAAGAACTCAAATCCAGAAAGCTGATACTTACCATTGCAGAATCATGTACCGGCGGTGGGGTCGCCCACGCAATTACAGAAATTGCCGGTTCTTCAGAATGGTTTGACTGTGGTTTTGTCACTTATTCCAATTCATCGAAGATTGAGTTGCTGGATATTCCTGCGGCACTGATTGCGCAGAATGGTGCCGTCAGCGAAGAAATCGCAGCAGCCATGGCCCAAGGTGCGATTGCCAATTCAGAAGCACATATTTCCCTTTCCACCACCGGCATTGCCGGCCCTACCGGTGCGATGCCGGGCAAACCTGTAGGCACCATCTGTTTTGGCTGGCATGTTGGGGGCATCACGCATACAGAAAGGCTGGTCTTTGCCGGCGACCGCCAGGCAGTACGCGAGCAAACCGTAGTGCATGCGCTCGACAAACTGCTCAGGTTTGTCAGGGAGTTGTGATTTGCCAGTAAACACAGGACGTCTCCAGGTATTGCTGGTGGATGATGATACTGACATAGGTCAATTGCTGAGCAATTACCTGGAAAAATTCGATATCAGTTGTGTTGCCGTACAGGATGGCGTAGCGATGCAGGCAGCAATCCAGGCGCAGGATTTCGATGTCATTTTGCTCGATTTGATGTTGCCGGGCGATGATGGACTGACTTTGCTGCGTAAGCTGCGCCACCATGCAACGACACCAGTCATCATGCTGACGGCAAGAGGCGAATTCGCCGACAAGATACTTGGGCTGGAATCCGGTGCCGACGATTATCTGATCAAACCGCTGGATGCACGTGAACTGGTGGCGCGCATACAAAGCGTGGTCAGGCGCTGCAGCACGGCGGTAAGGCAAACCCATGAAACGGCAGAAAACCAGCCAGCGGAACTGCGTTTTGCATCCTGGACCCTGCATCTGGCGACCCGCCAGTTGCGCAGTCCGGACAAATTGGTGATCCCATTGTCAAATGCCGAATTTCGCCTGCTGCATGCATTCATCCGCCGGCCTGGCCAAGTACTTAGCCGGGATCAGCTACTGGACATTGCCCGCAATAAGTCCAGCGAAGTATTTGATCGCAGCATAGACTTGCTGGTATCCAGATTGCGGCAAAAACTGGGGGATGATCCACGTCATCCCAGCATGCTGAAAACCATACGTGGTGAAGGCTATATGTTCAGCGCCAGCCTGAAATGAAACGACTGTTTCGCGACACCATTTTCAGCCGCCTGTTTGGTCTGGCCATGGCCGCCGTTATAGTCAGCCATATCGCCACCTTTATATTGATGTTTGTATTTCTGGGTGATCACCGGCAGCCACCCCGGCCCGGCCCGCATCTGCACCATCATCAGGCACCCGGCTTGCTGGATGGCCCTTTGATGGGCTTTACCCTGAGCATGCTGCTGCAACTGCTGGTGTTGGCAATTGCCGCATGGATAGGCTCACGCAGCCTGGCCCGCCCCATGCAAGACCTGGCTGCCGCTGCCAGCACGTTGGGGGATGCAAAAAAACCCACGCTCATATCTGAGACAGGTCCGGAAGAAGCCCGGCAAAGCGCACTGGTATTCAACCAGATGCAGCAACGCCTGTATCAGCAAATGGAAGAAAGAGAACGCTTTCTGGTTGCGGTTTCGCATGATCTGCGGACACCATTGACACGCATGAAATTGCGCCTTGTCCAGTTGCATGAAGATGGTAACGGCGAAAAGCTCTTGCAGGATGTAGAGGAAATGCGTCTCATGCTGGACGCCACCCTGGAATATCTGCGCGGCAGCGAAGAAACCCTGCAAATGCTGGATGTCAGTTCCCTCGTCACTGCCATTGTCGACAATATGCAGGATGAAGGTAAAGCCGTCAGCATGCAGGGCACGGCCAAGCCATTGCTGGCATTCCCGAACGAACTCAGGCGCTGCCTGTGCAATGTGCTGGAGAATGCCATTTTTTACGGCACGTCTGCCGATATCTGCCTGCAGGATAGCGATGCCGAACTGGTTATACGCATTACAGACCAGGGGCCGGGTATTCCTGAGCAGGAACTGGAAAACGTATTTTCACCTTTTGTCCGCCTGGCCACATCGCGGAATAAAAACAGCGGCGGCGTAGGTCTGGGCCTGAGTATCGCCAGGGAAATAGCCAGACGACACCGTGGCTCACTGGTACTCAGCAATCGCACGGAAGGGACTGGCCTGGTAGCAGAACTGCATTTGCCACGTCATTAAAATTCAAGTTCATTTGTTACAACCCGCGCATCATCACCATGCATCTTTACATTTCCCCCGATTTTGTATCAGCACCGATACAAAGCCGACACAAGCAGGCAACATCGTGATGTCACACTGACATCTGACTGATAGTGGTTTGACTTCCAGGAGAATGCGATGACAAGCGTAAGTGGCGTTAGCGGCAGTAGCAATTATTTTTCCCAGGCCAGCAGTGGTGTTCAAAGACATGGGCGCGGCGATCCGGCCAAAATAGCGGACAGTGTATTTTCCAAGCTGGATACGAAAAACCAGGGTTACCTGGAAATCTCGGATCTGGAAACAGCATTTGGAAACATCTCAGATACTTCATCCAGCACGACCAGCTCAAGCACGACCAGTACGGCCAGCAGCAGCACGGCCAGTGCCGGTACGAGCAGCACGTCCAGTTCCTCCACCGTCAATGACTTGTTCAAGAAACTCGACAGTGATGGCGATGGCAAGGTCACCAAGGATGAATTCAGCAGCGGCATCAAAAAATTAAGTGATGAGCTGGAAAGCCAGTTCAATGCACGTCGCACCAGCGGCTCGCGTCCGCCACCGCCCCCCGATGGAGGAGGCGGACCAGGTGAAGACGGCGGCCTGGACAAAACCCAGTTGACAGATCTTGCCTCGAAAGTCGGCGAAAGCAATAGCAGCGCGGGCGCAGCCCTGACACAGGTGGCACAGAACTTTGAGGCAGCGGATACCAATCAGGATGGCAAGGTCAGCATACAGGAATCGATTGCCTATCTTGAAAAGACTACCTCCACCAGCAGCACGGCAAGCACTGGTACTGGCACGGCCAGCAGTTCTTCCAGTACCACCGCCAGCAGCGACAGTACTGACACCAGCGGCACCAGCACTACCTCGGGCACCAGCAGCACGACAGCAAGTTCTGGCACGGACAGCACCAGTGATGCGGCCATCTTCAAAAAGGCCCTGCAACTGCTGCGCGCCTATGCCGTTCCACCACAAGACCAGACTCAGGGCCTGTCAGTCACTGCCTGAATGGATTGAATGGATTGAATGGATTGAATGGATTGATATGGCACTGGCGCGCTGATGCCTCAGTCAGCAGGTTTTAGAAAACAAAAAGCCCGGATAGTCATTGAAGACCATCCGGGCTTTTTTACACAGCGATCCAGGGCGTGTTGACTAGTGGACTGTAACAGTCCACTAGTCAGGGTCGCGGTTTTGCATGAGCAGCTCATTAATCAATACCGACTCTATCTTGTCGGTTTGCAGGGCCTTGTTCAGACCATCCTTCAATTGTACCCTGACCAGTTCAAACCCCGCTTCCGAATGCAGGTCGTCGGGATTCACCTTGGCCAGCTCGATCTGGTAATAAGTGGCAAGGGTCTTTTTGTTTTCAAATAGCCATTCCCTGTCTTCGTCCCTCACCTGTATGGTGACCTTCATACGTACCACCTGCCCCTCCACATACGCCACCTGTTGCGGTAGTTCGATATAGCTAAGGCCGGCCGCATTGCCAGTTGGGGTGCGAAAGTAAAAGAAAATTGCCAATAAAATAGCAAATCCACACAAAATAATCAGGGCAGCATAACGGCCAAAATGATCGGGTTCAGACGCTTTTGTTGCTTTTACAGGTTTTCTTTCCAAGGCCGGTTTCTTGGGTGCCGGGCGCTTGCCCGCCGTGGCCGGTCTTTGAGTAGCCGACGATGCAGATTTGGCAGCAGATGCCGGTGGCTCCAATTCGAATTCCAGCGCACCAGGCTCTGGCGCCCCGGATTCGCCATTGATCGATTCAAAATCCAGTTGCTCACTTAGCAAGCTCGCCTTTGACCTGTCTTTCGGCATACCTACCTTATCTGGCAAACATTCTGCGTTTAACTGCTACATAACTTTCAATACAACTTTCCATGAAATTTTCCATGTGGAAACTTTTTGAGAAGATAATCCCGCATAAGTTCCCTGTATTTTACTTAAATTAAGTGACCGTTTGATAAAACCGGGGTGGTAATTTTGTCCAAAAAAATGATATCCGGTAACTTAAAATCAAATTTGGTTACAAACTAAGAGTGTAAAACACTAGCTGATTTCGCTATCATGACGACATTTCAAGCATTTGTATTAATCGCATGTCAAGTTCCCCCACTCTTTCCGACCGAAATTCCAGCATAGACAATATCAAAGCCGTTTTGATATTTCTGGTGGTTTTTGGCCATCTGATTGAAATATATGTCGGTGAAGATCATGTTTTGCGTTCCATCTGGATTTTTGTTTACGCCTTTCACATGCCGATGTTTGCACTCATGTCTGGCATGTTTTCCAAAGCACAATGGAATGAAAAAAGTGCCAGCCAGCTGATTTCTGGCGTACTCGCGCCCTTGCTGGCCTTTGAAATCATTTATGAGCTGACAGAATTTGCCCTCAGGGGTAGCGTCAGCGTGTATGCCAATCTGGTGGCACCTTACTGGATGCTTTGGTATCTGCTGAGTTTGCTGTGCTGGCGTTTGCTATTGCCGCTATTTGCGCGCATACAGTTCCCGGTCATGCTGGCACTGGCGTTGTCTTTGGTGGGTAGCTATTCTGAACATGCGGGTTATTTCCTTGGTGCATCAAGGACGCTGGTCTTCTTCCCGTATTTTTTATTGGGTTGGCAACTTGGTCATCGTGGGCTGTCAGACAAGAAAAAAGGCAAGCTGATCTTCAGCGCCATCGTGGTAATGGCCGCCTTCATCGGTTCTTTCATGCTGCAAAGCGATTTTGATTATCGCTGGTTCTATGGCAGTTATTCCCTGCACAGGCTGGAAATGGCGACGCTGGCCGGTTCGGCATACCAGTTACTGCAATATGCGGTTTCAACCGTCATTGGCCTGTCTGTCCTGTATTTGCTGGCACAAAAGAATTTGCGTCTGTCCGGCATCGGTCAACGCTCGATTTATGTGCTGGTATGGCATGGCATGGCGCTGATCATCTTGCAGGAAACAGGCGTCTTGCGGCATATCTTCAAGCTTGACAACGGACTGGCACTGCTGATTTCTGCTCTGGTATCGATGGCCATCGTCTGGCTGTGCGCGCATGAAAAATGCGAAGCGCTGACCAAACGCTTTATTCTGAACCCCATGAGCTGGCTGCTGACAGCCCAGAACAACAGCGGCAAACTGGCCCCTGAGACTGCGGCCACGCCGGAACCGGCTGAAAAAGCCTTGCAGGAACCTTAGAGGCAGCAAGCAATGGCCATGCACTGACATGGCCAAGCTGCTTTTAATCCCTGCGCTGATTCTGCTTGCCAGTCTGTATCGTTTCGCTATCAAACTGCTGGGGGTTCTTGCCTGAAATACCGCAATAGAACTCTTGAATCTGCGCCATGTCGACCGCGATATCCCCTGTAGGCACAAACATCTTGCCTATGCCACCAGCTTTACGCTTGAAATCCAGGTATCCCAGTGCGATAGGAACGCCCGCGCCCACGGCGATGTAATAAAAGCCGGTTTTCCAGTGCGTTACCTTGTCCCGGGTTCCTTCTGGCGGCACGATCACCGTCAATCGCTGATTCTCATTGAAGGCATCCACCGTACCCTGTACCAGATTGCCGGATTTGCTACGGTCTACCGCAATCCCGCCGAGCCAGCGCATGATGCCGCCTATGACAGGTGGAAACAGGCTGGACTTGCCCATCCAGTACACACGCAGGCGCAAGGCAAAACAGACTGCCAGCGTGACCGGGAAATCCCAGTTGCTGGTATGCGGTGCCGCGATCAATACATATTTCTGCTCTGTCGGGACGATGCCCTCGACTTTCCATCCTGCCAGGCGCAAACCCAAGAGAGACAGATAGCGCACGAACGCATTGATGAGGGGAGTTTCAAAAATAGTAAGATGCATGCCGTAAGTCTTTGATCACAAAAGAGAATTTTGCCTTCTCTTCAAGCAAGCGGCATTATAGTGATCTACGGCAAATAGAGGGGAGTAAATCGGGAAGTTTTTCCAAATTTCACGAAGTTGTCATACGCATTTCCCAGGCACCAGAACAATCAACACTAACTATTCTTCAGCCACTTCAAGACTTCTTCCCACTGCGGCAAGTCCTTCTCGACGCGGGATGGAGCCACATCCCACAGTGTGGCGCCATGGGCGGCCAGTTGTATGTAGTTCTGGGTATCGCGCAAAAATCCCAGCACCGGCAAACCCAGTTGGCCAACATAATGGTCCAACTGATCGGCGGCACGGCTGCGGGTATTCACCCGCATGCCTAGTATGCCTATCTGGCCGTTCAGCTTCATTTTGGACAGGGATTTCAAAAAATCCTCGGTCGCCAGAATATCAAAAATCGACGCCTGCAAAGGGACGATGACCTTGTCAGCCAGTTTCAGCACCGCTTCCAGCTTGCTACCCTTCAAGCCGGCCGGGGTATCCAGCACCACATGGGTGGTTCCTTTGGGTGGTTTCAACACATTGCCGTCGGCAATATCCCAGGGATGGATAACAGCCAGGTTGGCGGGGCGTAAAGACAGCCAGGTACGCGATGATTGCTGTATATCGGTATCGCCCAGCATCACCTTGTGCCCCTGCGCAGCAAAATAACCCGCCAGATTGGTAGCAACCGTGCTTTTTCCTACCCCGCCCTTGGGATTGACAATGGCAATGACTGGCATGTGCGTTCCTTTATTCAATTCACGGAAGCGATACCTGCCAAACAGCAGTTGTGCTTCCCGATTTCATGGTTGAAACCAACAAACTACAAGCAAACCATCTACAGCGATACTGACTTATTGTCTTTACTATCCTTATGGTACCAGCAAGCCCAGTTGTTCGGGTGTCAAGTAACACCATTCACCTTCCGCAATGCCCAGCGAAGCCAGCGTCAGCTTGCCTAAAGCGGTGCGCTGCAAGGCGGCGCAATGGTTGCCTGCTGCTGCCAGCATGCGCTTGACCTGGTGATACTTGCCCTGTTCCAGCACGATTTCTATCAGATACTCATCCAGCTTCTGGCAATGCACTGCTGCCAGTGGAGCAGGTTCATCATGCAGTTTAACGCCTTGCAACAACAACTTGACCAGTTCCTCTGTCACCGGCTCTGCGGTAGTTGCCTGGTACACCTTGGGCACATGCCGTTTGGGTGAAGATTGCGTATGAATAAACGGTCCGTCATCCGACATCAGCAACATGCCGGTCGTGTCATGGTCCAGACGTCCAACCGGCTGTACGTCACGCCAGCTAAATTGTTCGGGCAACAGCGTCAACACGCCGGGGTGATGACTGGGCTTGCGCGAGCATTCAAAATTCGGCGGTTTATTGAGCACGATATACACGCGTTCACGGTATTTCCAGTCTTCATCAAAAATATGGAATTCCAGCTCACTGGTTTCAAAGCTCATCTTGGTACTGCGTACCACTTCGCCATTCACGCTCACTTCGCCGTCTTCCACCAGATCGCGACAGTATTTCCGGGTTCCAAATCCTTGCGACTGCAAGATTTTATCTAAGCTTAATTTTGTCATGACGCGACTTTATCAGATGTAGCCACTACCACGCTAGCCGGTCCCGGCTTTCATTCGGCGCTGTCTTGCTCATCGTCATTCAGTTTTGGTGACAGCGGCAGGGTGATTCTGAAACTGGTTCCCTTATTCAGCGCACTTTCCACCACGATATTGCCACATAGCACTTCGCTAACCAGGTTATAGGCAATATTCAAACCCAGACCGCTACCACCTTGCCCCAGTCTGGTGGTAAAGAAGGGGTCAAAAATGCGGCCAAGATTTGCTTCCAGTATCCCCTTGCCATCATCGCTGACGACGATTTCTGCAAATTTCTCATCGACTACCCGTGCTGTGATAGACACAGTCCCGCGATAATCACCTTCAAACGCATGGATGAAGGCATTGTTGATCAAGTTAGTGAGCACCTGCCCCAAAGGTCCGGGATAACTGTCCATCATCAGTTTGGGTGGCACCTTGAGGATGATATCGTGACGTGTCTTGCGTATAGTCGGCCCCAGCGTGACGATCAGTTCAGACAACATTTCATCCAGGGCAAACAGGCGACGGTTGGCACTGGTGCGGTCTACCGCTACCTGCTTGAAGCTGATCACCAATTCTGATGCCTTGCTCAAGTTACGTAACAGCAAGTCAGCCCCGGTCTTGGCATTCCTTAGATATTCTTCCAGTACCGAGCGGCGCATGCCCTTGTCAAATTCGAGCAGGACATCATCGGTATGCTGTGCCAGCGTACTGGCCACCGTGACACTGGTACCGATAGGGGTATTTAGTTCATGCGCAATGCCTGCCACCAGCGAACCGAGTGCCGCCATTTTTTCGGTACGCAACAGCTCGCGCTGGGCGCGCTGCAGGTTTTCCAGCACCACTGTCAATTCGCTATTGGCTGCTTCCAGTGCCTGGGTTCTTTCTGATACCCGTCTTTCCAGCGTCGTATTCATGTTCCGGATTTCTTGTTCGTTCTGGCGTTTTTCGGTAATGTCTTCCTGCACCAGGATGATCAGAGGCTCATTTCCCAGCCGTATCATGCGCCCCGATACCTGGCAGAGAATGATTTTTTCTTGCCGGCCACAAGTCAGCCAGGCTTCGTAATCGTGGATTTCGCCATCGCGCTCAACAATACGCAGAATTTCAAAGAAATCATTTTCACTGCGCCATAAAGCTTGCTGGGTGTCGGCATCACCCAGAATTTCATCATGTGACCACAAAAACTGCCTGACCCATGCATCATTGACGTCGATCATGCTGTAGTGCTGTGCCTTGCGCAAGACTGTCATGGCGACCGGGGATGCCTGGAAGATGCCGATGAATTTTTCTTCGGTAATCTTCAGTGCCTGCTCGGCACGCAAGCGCTCATTCAATTCCTGTTGCAAGACAATGTTTTGGGCTTCGCGTTCTGTGATTAAACGCCCCAGGTTCAGGCGCATTTTATCCAGCCCCTGCGCCAGGTTACCGATTTCATCCTGCCGCAGCCATTCCAGCGGTTGATCCAGTTTGCCGCGTGCCAGCCGGCCCGTCGCCAGTTGCAATTCCTGTATCGGCCTGACGATACGCCGCTCGAACAGAAACCAGATCAGGATGAATGAAAACACCACCTGCACCACCAAGGCCAGCCCCAGTTTGAGAAAGTCGGTCCACAATTCTTTTTCTATGTGTTCTGTGGTCAGTTCCAGCATGACCGTGCCGATCACTTTGCCTTCCAGCAGGATGGGTCTTTCCTCGTGCAGGAATTTGGCATCCGCTTTTTTGAATTTGGCGCTACGCGCAAAGATGGATTTGGATTCGTCAAATACTTCAACGCTGACCACTTCGGGATTGCGCATGACGGCCTGGATAAATTGATTCGCCACTGCCTTGTCCAGCGTCCAGACGGGTACCGCCATGGCCCTGGACAACATGTCGGCATATTGCGACATCGGATTACGTACACGTAATTGCAACTCACGCTCATAGCGGTCTTGCACCAGAAAACGCCCCAGCACGGTCGCTGGCAACACTATCCCCACTACAACACCAAGAATAAGAATTTGTCTGAGAGAAAGCGTACGCAATGGATTACCTGTTGTCAGCGGCAGCTACTTCGATTGCTGCTTGCGCCATAACTGTATATTCGACACTATCAATTTATTCATCACGTTCTGTTTATCCAGTTTATATACGGCCTTGGCAATTCGCCCGCGCATTTCTGGTGTATTGCAGGGTGATTTATGCGACAGAGTCAGATACAGATTTTCATTCGTGATGGGCGGTGAGACCGTTTTCAGTCCCGTAATATTCAGCTTGGCTACATAGGCCAGGCCAGGGTCTTCTTCATAGATCAGATAATCGGCACGCGACAGGCTCAACATCTTCAAGGCCTGTTCCAGGCTGGGCACCATGGAAATTTTCAGTGATTCCTTGGCATAGCGGTCGAACTCTTCACCAAAACTATTATTGATCACCGTCACACCCTGTTTGCCAGCCAGATCTGCCCATTTCTTGTAAGGCAGATTGAAATTGCTGCGCGTCCAGATCACGGTGCGGGTTTCACGAAAAGCCGGATAGAAATAATCCATGTATTCCAGCCGTGGCTGGGTAAAGAATGCACCGGCCAACAAATCGACACGGCCCAATTTTGCTTCTTCCTGCACCCTGCCCCAGGGGCCGACATATTTCACATCAATGGGCACACCGATTTCCTTGGACAGCAGTTGCATCCATTCGGCATTGGCACCTATCAGACGATTTTCATCTTCAGGGTCACGCCACAGATAGGGAGGATATTCAGGATTGCCGGTTGCCAGCAAGCCCTTGCAGGATTCATTCGCGTGGGCAGAAAAACCTACTGTCATCAATGCTGCCAGTAGCATCCAGCGCATCAGTTGCCGCGCAGCACTATTGGAAGGCGTAGCGTTGCAAGAGTACCGCTTCATAGCACAACCTTCTCAGCAAGAATGGGGTGAATAGTCGATTAAGTCTAACTGCTGGAATTAGGCTTGGCAAGAATGTAGTTGTGCTTAAGGAACGGTTTCCAAAAAGAAAATAATTGACCGGCTTTTACCGGTCAATTTGCCCGTCGTCACGCACCACAAGCATGCGTTTCCAGGCCGGATATGCCCGGTTTAACGTCTGGCGATACTGTTGCCGTTAGTTCTCACCAGATCACCGGAAACCATGCCGGGGTCATGCTCAAAACTATAGGTCTGCCTGTTACCACCTTCAAACACGACCGTAACATTCCAGACCTTGGTCGTTTTTACTTTTTGCTCAATTTTGTGGCCAGCCAGGGCACCACCTGCGGCACCGGCAATAGTGGCCAGGTCACGTCCAGTACCACCACCTACCTGGTTACCCAGCAAGGCACCGGCGACACCACCGGCAATCACACCCAGTGCACCGCCCTCGCCTTCCTTCTCGGCCATCTCTACCGCCACCACTTTGCCACATTCAGGGCATATCGGTTCTGCCCTGGCAGCCGATACCGGCAGGGGCTTGCTCATGTTTTGTTTGGCCTGGGCCAGTGCGGCATTGTATTCAGCCCTGGCATCACGCAGGCATTGCATTCTGGCCGATGAAGTGGAAGCGTCAGCGCACAGTTTTTTATCATCGTTATAGCGGACAGAAGCGCGTTTGCTTTCTTCGGCATAACGTTGCTTGGCTGTAGGATTTTGCGCAAATGCGCCAGTCACTGCAGTCAACATCAGGCTGGCTATCAGCACTTTCTTGTTCATGTAAAGCTCCTTAATTAATCAAAATTGGTATAACGGGGTGAAATATATTACCCATAACGTCGATAAAGGAAAATTGATGACTTAAATTACAATAATTGACAGTTCCTGTCCTACATTAAACCAGAGCTTAACTGGTGGCGCGCGCACCCACAGGCGTGCTCGTTGTAGCGGATGGGCTCAGTGACGCCAGTATCTTGTCGCGGCAGATGGACAGGATTTCGTCGGCCAGGGGCGCATCGTCCGGGCAGGCGCGCGACATGACAATGGCACCGACCGCGTGCGCCAGTATGTCGAGGGATCTGGCTCGCGCCTGGCCTGCGTCTGCCCCCTCCAGCGAAATGTCTTGCTGGCTCAGTGCAGCCAGCAGGCTCTCAATGCCGACTGCAAACGTGGTCCGGACAGCTTCCGGTTGACGCACGGCATCCCCGCACAACGCAGCCATCGTACAGCCGGTCCCACGGCCGTCGCGGTGCGTGCGCGACAGATAAATCCGCACGAACTCCGACATATCCACCCCAGCGGTCTGCGCCGCAGCTTGTGTGATGGCGCAGGCTGCCGATTCCGCCATCAGGTCGGCCTTGGAGCGGAAGTGCTTGTAGAAACCGCCGTGGGTAAAGCCAGCAGCAGCCATCAGATCGGCAACGCCAACCCCATCGTAGCCGCGCTCCCGAAACAGGGTGGATGCCGTCTCGACAACATGCGCCCGGTTGGCTTGCGCCTGGGCCCTGGTGATCTTCATTTCTCGTCCTCGGTGGGTTTATGCATGCATGAAGGCCTCATTATATATTGATGTCAATCGTAATCAAAGCCTTGACAAATTAGATTATGATCGTCATCATTGCAGAAATTCCCAACACCTGAGGCTGAAACGACATGACCAAGAACACACTTTTCGATGCTTACAAGCTGGGCGGTGGCGGTAAAGGCCATGTCGACTACCCAAGCCTTGCAGACGCTAACGCCCAGTAAGGTCAGCGGGGCCGCGCGTAGTTGCAGCCTCAATTTAGATATCACCCATAGGGGGCATTACCCCCTCATCACCCAGAGAGAAAACACATGACTACATCTACCTCCGTTCTTATTACAGGTGCCTCCACCGGCATTGGTGCCACCTACGCCGAGCGTTTCGCGCGGCGCGGCCACGACCTCGTGCTAGTGGCACGCGACAAAGTGCGACTGGATGCCCTGGCGGCCCGCCTGCGCCTGGAACATGCCGTTGCCGTCGATGTCTTGCCTGCTGACCTTACCAAATCCAGTGACCTGCTCCTCGTCGAAGCACGTCTGCGTGATGACGAACGCATAGCAACACTGATCAATAATGCGGGGATGGCACAGTCTGGCAGCTTCATCGAACAGACCCCCGATCAGGTCGAGCGGGTCATTGCGCTCAACATCACGGCACTGGCGCGGCTCTCAAACGCAGTTGCTCCGCGCTTGGCAGGTGCTGGTAAAGGTGCAATCATCAACATCAGCTCAGTCGTTGGCCTGGCACCTGAATTCAACATGTCGGTCTATGGCGCAACCAAGGCCTTCGTACTGTTTCTTTCGCAGGGCCTGCACCTGGAACTCTCACCCAAAGGCGTGTATGTCCAAGCCGTGCTTCCCGCAGGCACCTACACTGAGATTTGGGACCGTGCGGGCATCGACATCAGTGCCTACGCCGAAATGATGAAAGTAGACGACCTGGTTGACGCTGCGCTGGTCGGCTTTGATCGCCGTGAACTCGTCACCATTCCGCCGCTGCAAACCGCTGCACGCTGGGACGCTCTCGATACCGCGCGGCAGGCGCTGCTTTCGGATCTTCAACAAGCGAAGGTGGCCGAGCGCTATCGGCCATAAGCCTGACCCCGACCGTTTTCACCCCAACCTTACCCGCAGATCCACGCCATGCCGTCACTACTAAAAACTACCCTTTGCCTCCTTGCGCTGACCGCAGCGCTGGTTTCACCGCTTTTTTCACCGCTTGCTGTTGCCAGCGATGCGATTGCGGCGGACGTCAATGTGACCACAGCGGCCACTGCGGCCACGCCGCAGGGGATGACGTGGAAGGATGTGCCTACGCAGAGCCTGTCTGCCGGTGGCGTGGACTTCGCGTACCGTGAACTCGGGCAACACAACGGCGGCACTCCGGTGGTGTTTCTGGTCCACCTGGCCGCCGTCCTGGACAACTGGGATCCCCGAATGCTTGATGGGTTTTCCACAAAGCATCACGTCGTTGCATTCGACAATCGGGGCGTCGGTGCATCCACAGGCACGCCTGCAAACACGATTGAACAAATGGCGGACGACGCCATCACTTTCATCAAGGCCAAGGGATTCAAACAGGTCGATCTGTTCGGCTTCTCGATGGGAGGAATGATCGCGCAGGAGATTGTGCTGAAGGAGCCCAATCTGGTACGAAAACTGATCCTGGCCGGCACCGGACCTGCGGGTGGTCCGGGTATCAGCAATGTAGCGGGTGTGGCGAACTACGACTTGCTCCGTGCGACCTTCACCGGCCAGGATCCTAAGCAGTATCTCTTTTTCACGCGCACGCCGAACGGTATCGAGGCAGGGAAATTCTTCCTGAAGCGCTTGCAAGAGCGCAGCGATAACCGCGACAAGGAAATCACAGTGCGGGCCTACGTGGCGCAGCTTCAGGCGCTCGGCGCGTGGGGGCAGAAGCAGCCAGCCGATCTCTCGGTCGTCAGGCAACCAGTTCTTGTGGTCAATGGCGATGACGATCGGATGGTTCCGACCAGCAATTCATATGACCTCGCCAAGCGCCTGCTGCATAGCCAGTTGATCATCTACCCTGATGCTGGCCATGGTGGAGTGTTCCAGTACCACGAGGACTTCGTACCCAAAGTGCTGGCATTCCTGGCGAACTGAGCTTTCATCTTTTTTTGCTATCCTGAATGATGCTTAACATACCAACCCTGTACCCCCCAAAGGAGAAATGACCATGACATTCAAGGCGCTGCTTACCACCAAGACGGGCGATGTGATTTCCACCACCCTGGTCGACTTCGATGAAGCTGACCTGATGCCGGGCGACGTCACTGTCGCAATCGACTATTCGACAGTGAACTACAAGGACGCGATGGCGGTCAGTGGCCGCTCGCCGGTGATACGCCAGTTTCCGCTGATTCCGGGCATTGACTTCTCGGGCACCGTGGAAGCCTCGTCGCACGCAGGATTCGCGGTGGGTGACCGCGTTGTCGCCAACGGCTGGGGCCTGAGCCAAACCCACCATGGCGGTTTCGCGCAGAAGGCGCGTGTCAGCGGCGACTGGCTGGTCAAACTGCCTGAGGTGTTTTCAACCCGCGATGCCATGGCCATCGGCACGGCAGGGTACACCGCGATGCTGTCAGTGCTCGCGCTGGAACATGCAGGAGTGACGCCGGACAAAGGCGATGTGCTGGTGACTGGGGCCGGTGGTGGATCCGGGTCCATCGCTATCGCTTTGCTGTCCAGGCTGGGTTATCGGGTGCTCGCCTCGACCGGGCGGCTGGAGGAGTCTGACTACCTGCGCGAGCTGGGTGCGGCTGAGATCATCGACCGCCGCACGCTGTCCGAACCGGGCACGCCGATCGCCAAGGAACGCTGGGCCGGCGCGATTGACTCGGTGGGCAGCCACACACTGGTCAACGTGTTGGCGCAAACCCGCTACCGCGGTGCGGTGGCGGCCTTCGGGCTGGCACAGGGTGCAGACCTGCCCGGCTCGGTGCTGCCCTTCATTTTGCGCAACGTGACCCTGGCCGGTATCGACTCGGTCAATGCGCCGCAGGACGTGCGGCTGCAGGCATGGGCACGTCTGGCCACCGATCTGGACTTGGGCAAGCTGGCACGCGCTACGCAGGTGGTCGGCCTGGCCGAAGTGCCCGGCCTTGCAGGCCCGGTACTCCAAGGCCAGGTGCGTGGCCGCACGGTCGTGGACGTCAACGCGTGAAGGCCGGTAGCACTACACCCCCGATCAGCCGCATTCGGCGCGAACGTCACAGTTAAAAAAAACCCGCCATCTGGCGGGTCTGTACTGAGGGCAACAGGGACGCTTACAGTTTTGCCTTGATCAGCTTGCCGAGTTTTTCCACGCCTTCATTGATACGTTCTGGCGACACGGTCACGAACGACAGGCGGAAGGTATTCGGGGCCGGGTTATTGGCATAGAAAGGGCCGCCTGGAACAAAGGCCACGTTTTGCAGAATCGCTTCATCCAGCAATTGCTTGCTGTCCATATGCGCAGGCAGGGTGACCCAGATGAACATACCGCCTTCTGGCCGGGTCCACTGCACGCTTTCAGGAAAATGTTTGCTCATGGCTTCCAGCATGGCATTGCATTGCTTGGCATACAAAGCACGGATGGTAGGAATATGCTCGGTCAGGAAACCATCCTTGATGACTTCATGCACTACCATCTGTGTCAATTGCGCTGTATGCAAATCTGCCGCCTGCTTGGCTTGTTCCAGCTTGCGTATCAGGGGTGTAGGGCCAACCACATAACCAAGCCGTATGCCGGGTGTCAGCACCTTGGAGAAGGAACCCATATAGATCACACCACCCGGATTCATGTTCAGCATCTTGGGCAAAGGTTCGCCGCTATAGCAAAGATCACCGTAAGGATTGTCTTCGATCAGCGGTATACCCATGCGTGCGCAAGTTTCCACCAGTTCAAAGCGACGTTCCACGGACAGGGTGCGGCCAGTAGGGTTCTGGAAATTCGGCAAGGCATACATCAGGCGCGCGCCGGCACCCTTGGCGGCGACAGATGCCGGTACAACGCCGTGCTCATCGGTATCCACCGATTCAAATTCAGGACGATACACAGAAAATGCCTGCAAGGCACCCAGGTAGCTGGGCGTTTCCACCAGTACTTTACTGCCTTCATCGACCAGTACTTTGCCGATCAGGTCCAGGCCCTGTTGCGAGCCGGATACCATCAGCAATTGATCGGGCAGGATTTTGGAATCACTGGTGGACAAAGAATCAGCCAGAAATTCGCGCAGCGGTGCATAGCCATCGGTAGGGCCGTATTGCAGGGCCGACTTACCCTGTTGTGACAATACTTTGTCAAAGGCAGCGCGCATGCGCTCTACCGGGAAAGTTTCAGGGGATGGCAATCCACCAGCGAAAGAAATGACTTCAGGACGCATGGTCACTTTCAGAATTTCGCGGATGGCCGAGCTTTGCAACTGCTCTGCACGTTGGGAAAATTTCCAATCTATCGGGCTGGGATTCTCAAGTTTCATGCTGGTCTCACTATATAAGGATTGCCATCACAGGCAGGTTATCGTTTTATAAAATTCAGTCGATTTCGGCGATCAATTCGATTTCCACGCACGCACCCAGAGGGATTTGCGCCACACCGAATGCTGAGCGCGCATGCTTGCCCTGCTCACCAAAAATTTCGCCTATCAATTCGGATGCCCCATTGGTCACCAGATGTTGCTCGATATAGTCAGGCGTGGAATTCACCAGGCTCATGACTTTGACGATGCGTTTGACGCGGTTCAGGTCGCCGCCGCAAGCAGCCTGCAAGGTGGCGATCAGGTCAATCGCCACGGCACGTGCTGCCAGCTTGCCTTCTTCAGTCGTAATGTTTTTACCTAGTTGACCTACCCATGGCTTGCCCTCTTTTTTGGCAATATGACCAGAGAGGAAAACCGTATTTCCGGTTTGTGCATACATCACATAAGCGGCAGCCGGTGCGGCTACTGCTGGCAGTTCAATGTTCAGTGCTTGAAGCTTTGCATAAAATGACATGTGTTTTTCCAGGAAAAGTTGGACAGCCCGCACTGGCCTACTTGATTAAATTAAATTATTGTTTTTTGCAAAAAAATCTACTTTTGCAAAATGAAGAATCTCGCTCACCGGCCAAGGGACAGTAGAAATCTTCTTTATCAGACCTCTATTGTAAGCCCCTGCCACCCCGATTGACACCCCCAAAGCTGGCACTGGAGGCAGATTAAATTTGGTCATGGCATTTTTTCAAGTCGTTTCAGCGCTGAATATTCATGCGCCTGCCAAAGCCCACCACCACGATCACCGCCAGGGCGAACAGGATTTCCCTGCCACTCAGGGTCTCGCCCAGTATCAGGGCGGCGCCAAGCAAGCTCAAAAAAGGTTGCAGCAATTGCACTTGCCCGACCCGGGCAATCCCCCCCAGCGCCAGCGCCTTATACCAAAAGAAAAAACCGATAAACATGGAAAATACAGATACGTAGGCAAACCCGGCCCAGGCCCGGCCCGACGCCTGTACCCCATAGTGCCAGCCCAGCCACAGTGTTATGGGCAACAATACCGGCATCGCCAGCAGCAGAGCCCAGGAAATCACCTGTTGTCCGCCCATGCTTTGCGACAGGCGCCCGCCTTCGGCATAACCCATGGCAGCGGCGATCACGGCCACGAACAAGGCCAGGTCAGCCATCTGGAAAGAGCCGCCCCCCTGCATCAGGGCAAACACAATCACCAGGCAGCTACCCAGCAAGGCCATCAGCCAAAAGCCCGTAGATGGTTTTTCATTAAAGCGCAGTGCCGCAAACAAGGCCGTTGCCAGTGGCAGGATGCCCAGCACGATAGCCCCGTGTGAAGCGGGCACATGGGCCATCGCGATAGAACTGAACAAGGGGAAACCCACCACCACACCCAGTGCCGTAATCAGCAGTGGTTTCATTTGCGCACGTTGCGGCCACTTGCCGCCCTGCATCCATAACAATATGCCGGAACAACAGGCGGCCACCACGGCCCGCCCCAGCGCCACGAACACCGGGTTCAGTTCTGCCACTGCCATGCGGGTAAACGGCAGGGTCAGGCTGAAGATGACGACCCCGACCAGGCCCAATACCATGCCCTTGTTTTCCTGTATCACCATAGCGCGCCTGCTTGTTTAGTAAATAAGTTGTTGCGTGCGGTGTTATCCATAATTATGCAGTCACCAGCATGGGGTACAGCGACAACACCAGCAGCAAGGCCATGCCATAGTTGAAGATACGCAGATTACGTTCCACCTTCAGCAAATGCCTGACTTTGGCACCAAACAGCACCCACAAGCTGATACTCGGTAAATTGATCAGGGCAAACAGGCCTGCTGCCAAAGCGACTATCCAAAAACCGCTGGCGGCAGGGACATACGTACTGAAAGCACCCAGTGCCATGATCCAGGCTTTGGGATTGATCCATTGAAACGCAGCCGCACCCAGGAAACTCATGGGGCTCGCTGTATGTGCCTCTTCCTGCGTCTTGTTTTCCAGCGGCCCGGCATTGGCGATATTCCAGGCCAAATACAGCAGGTAAGCTGCGCCAACCCATTTCAAGACGACATACAGCCAGGGGAAAACCGCAAACAGGCCGGCCAGGCCCACGCCCACGGCCAGCACCAAGATCATGAAACCCATGTTGATGCCCATCATATGTGGCAAAGTGGCACGAAAACCGAAATTCACGCCTGAAGCCAGCAACATCAGGTTATTCGGGCCAGGGGTGATGGAAGAAACCAGGGCAAACAGGGCAAATGCCATCAGGGTATCGAACGCCATATCAAGCCCTCCCTGTCGTACGGGGCAGGCTTGTAGTCAGGCTTGAATACCGGCAGCATGTATGTGTCTCGCCCATCGTGATTCTCCGTTTTTTGTTTTGGTGTTGTGCTATCCTAAACGCAAAAACCAATACAGTACCAATACACTACAACCAATAATATTCATACTGTAATGGTCCTTCATCCATTACAGCACGGAGACATGGCATGCTGACACCGACCTTTTATATCTCGCGCGACTCTGGCGGCTCACTGGTAGAACAAATCGTCAATGCGGTGGCGAATCGCATCGACGACAAATTGTTGCGCACAGGGGCACGCATGCCGTCGATACGCCAGTTTGCCGATGAGCAGGTGGTGTCGCGTTTTACCGTGGTGGAAGCCTATGACAGGCTGGTTGCCAAGGGTTATCTGGAGTCGCGTCGCGGGGCAGGTTTTTTTGTGCGCGAACGTGCTTCCATGCTCAACAATGTGCCAAGCACAACGCAGACGATCGCACCCACCCAGCAACTTGACGTGGTATGGCTGGTACGCAATATGTTTCGCCAGTTACCACCGCAAAAAATGCCGGGATCAGGCGTCTTGCCGCATGACTGGCTGGATGGTGAACTGGTGGCCAATGGCCTGCGGGCTATCAGCCGCCTGAACCAGAACCTGTTACTGCATTACGGCACCCCACAAGGTTTCTTGCCGCTGCGTCAGCAGTTGCAATTGAAACTGGCCGAACTGGAAATTGCCGCTTCACCTGAACAGATCGTCATGACCAGTGGCGTCACCCAGGCGCTGGACCTGGTAGCGCGCGAATTCACCCAGCCCGGCGACACCATCTTCGTGGATGATCCTGCCTGGTTTCTGATGTTTGGTTCTTTCGCCATCCTTGGCACCAAGGTGATCGGCATACCACGTCTGCATGATGGTCCGGATGTGGCCAAACTGGCAGAACTGGCCGCCTTGCACAAGCCCAAGCTGTATATCATCAACTCGGTTTTGCACAATCCGACCTCGACTTCCCTGTCCGCCGCCAAGGCTTTCCAGGTCTTGAAAACCGCAGAAGAGCATGATTTCATCGTGGTTGAGGATGATGTGTACTGCGACATGCATCCCGGCGCGGCGGTGCAGGCAGCGACGCGCATCGCCGCACTGGACCAGTTGCACAGGGTGATCTATCTGGGTGGTTTTTCCAAGACACTGGCGGCAAATCTGCGCGTCGGCTTCATCGCCACCTCGCCTGAACTGGCGATACGCCTGGCTGACCGCAAAATGCTGTCAACCCTGACCACGACCGAAATTGGTGAACGGGTCGTCTACAAAATCCTGTCAGAAGGACATTACCGCAAGCATGTCGACCGCATACGCGTCAAACTCGATGGCGTGCGTGACGACATCACCAAGCGCATTGAACAACTGGGAATGAAGGTGGACTACCGCACGCCGGCAGGCATGTTCTTGTGGACAGAGACTGGCTGCGACACCAACAAACTGACAGAGAAAGCCATGGAGCAAGGTTACTTGCTGGCACCCGGCAGCCTGTTTTCACCTAACCAGTTACCGTCCACCAGGATGCGCATCAATATCGCCGCAATGTCCGATCCTGGTGTGTGGGAATTTTTGAAACGCGAAGTGGGTTGATCGCTGTGTATTCGCGCTTTTGTGAGGCAAATTTCAAGCAAATTTCAATGCAGGCTGGCATTCGCCAGCTTGACGCCAAACCAGACAAACAGGCTACCAACACCACTGGACAGGCTGGCCGACAAACGACGACGCTGGCTAAAACCGCGTGCCAGGCGTGCACCCAGAAAAATCAATACCGACAAATACAATGAACTGAACACCATCACCACCGCGCTGAGGATAAGAAAGGGAATCGCCGGTGTCGGGTAGTTCGGATCAATGAATTGCACAAAGAAAGACAGCAGGAACAAAATCGCCTTGGGGTTCAGCAAACTGATCACCAGTGCGCGTTTGAACGGGTTTTGCATATTCACCGCAACCGCCTGGCTTTCAGTCACCGTTGCGGTTTTGTTGCGCCACTTTTGGACAGCCGCCCAGATCAGATTGATACCCACCCAGGCCAGGTAAGCCGCACCTGCATATTTCACCACCAGGAATAAGGCCGGGTAAGTACGCAAGATACCTGCGGCCCCCAGCGCAGTCAGCATCAGCAAGACGCTGTCACCGACAAAAATACCCATGGCCCCTTTATAACCCTCACGCACACCACGTGCGGTAGCAACTGCCAGTACATAGATGGAATTCGGTCCTGGCAACAAGACGATACCCAATGCCCCCAGCACATACGTCCACAAATCGGTTACGCCATAAAAACTCATTTTTTCCTGCCCTCACAGATAGCTGAACGATGCCGTATGTTTGCTACCACTTATACGGATACAGCCTCAAGATTAACAGTTTGTCTTGCTTCCTGCTCGTGCCGGACCAAAGCCTCACCAGCCCTGCGCATCAGGCTAAGGGCAGTATCCCCTTCACGCAGGGTTGCCGTGCGTACTGTCGCGCTGATCTTCATTTCCCTGCCGGATACAGAAATAGGCATGGCCACCACGGTGGCATGTGCGCGGTCAGCAATTCTATCGGCATCTTCGGCTGATGCTTCCGGCAACAGGACGCAGAATTCTTCCCCGCTATAACGGGCAATGCAGTCATAGGAACGCATGGCACGTTTGACACGCCGGCTAACCTCGACCAGGATGACATCGCCCACCTGTGGTCCATGGACGTCATTGATATGTTTGAAATCACTCAGATCCAGCACCAGAACCGATAACTGCTTGCCAAGACGTGTATGGCGCTGCAGCTCAACATCGGAAACACGCATGAACTCGCGCCAGTTGGCTACCCCAGTGACCGGGTCGGTGTTGGCCTGTCTTTCCAGTTCCTCTTCGGCACTCAGCAATTTTCTTCTGTATCTATGCACATAGGTGGCAACCGCATGGCCGGTAATGGCAACGGCGGGCAAGATCAGCACCACGCTGGCCGCCAGGGAAAACGTGCTGGCTTGCTTATACAGCAGCAAGAAACAGGATGCTGCTGCAAATGCAAACAAGGGAACACGCAACTGGTTCAAGGCCAGCGGCAAGGAAATAAAGGCCATCAGCAGCAACCAGGCATCCACCATGTAATGCCCGAAATAATCACGCGGCAGACAGGCATTGCTGATGAATTGTGTCAGCAATACCATCACTATCCAGTGCAGGGCATAGCGATCCAGCACAGGTACATTTTCCACCCGCGCATATTGTCTGATCAGCCACAGCGAATACGCCAGCACCGACAAGCGCAGCAACAACAGAGCAGCCAGCGTCCAGCCGACATCATGAAACAATATATCCACCAGTGCCAGCGGCAAGAATGCCCACAACATGATGCGTACCACCCGGCGTACCTGCGCCCGGTCTTGCTTCGTATATTGAGAACGATAATTCTCTTCGCTGACATCTTTGTAGTTCATTTAGATTCCACAAACTGAATTTTAATGATGTTAATTTCCAGACCAAAATTACTCATTTGATACTGCATTTGGCCATCTGCGCATATCTATGCTACATTCTCACTCTGAATTTCCATCGCTTCAGATCAGCCAGATAAAGTCTTACTTAATTATATGCCCCACTTGCCGCAGCAACATGTTAAACATTGCATAGGCGACGCGCCTGTGTCAGCCATGTGTGCGCGCGCAAACATCGTCACGCCGACCACCGCAGCAATCAGCGCACCGGTCTTCCAAGCTAGCTGTCCTTGTTGTTGAGTCTGCACAATTAACGCAGACAGGCCTGGTCCGACTCTGCGATGCTCCAGGCCTCACCCACCACATTTTCAATTTCATATTTTTATAACAAGATGGACATACTTCTCTACGACAATTGGGAACGCCGCCTGCGCCCCTTCAGCCCATTGAACAAAGACTGGGTGGGCCTGTATTGCTGCGGTCCTACCGTGTATGACTATGCCCACATCGGCAACCTGCGCACCTATCTGTTTGAAGACTTGCTGCGTCGGGTCCTGGAATGGAATAACTACACCGTGCGTCATGTCATCAACATCACCGATGTGGGTCATCTGGTGTCCGACGGTGATGATGGTGAAGACAAGATGGAAAAAGGCAGCCGCAAAGCCGGTGAATCTGCCTGGCAGATTGCAGACCGCTTTACAGCTGCCTTCAAGGATGACTTGCAGCGCCTGCACATCCTGGAACCAGCCATCTGGTGCAAGGCCACCGACCATATCGCTGAACAAATCGATTTCATCGCAGCCATAGAAAAAAATGGCTATACCTATCGCACCAGCGATGGCATTTATTTTGACACCAGCAAGCAGGATGACTATGGTTTCCTGGCGCGCATCAAGCGCGATGCCATCAAGGCTGGTAGCCGTGTTGACCTGGGTGAAAAACTGCATGCCACCGACTTCGCCCTGTGGAAATTCAGCCCACCGGATGAACACCGTCAAATGGAATGGGATAGCCCCTGGGGCCGTGGGTTCCCCGGCTGGCATATAGAATGCTCCGCCATGTCGGCCAAGTACCTGACGCCCTGGTTTGACATCCATTGCGGTGGTGAAGACCATATCGCCATTCATCATAGCAATGAGATAGCGCAAAACCAGGCTTGCCATGGTACCCGCCTGGCCAACTTCTGGATGCATGGTTATTTCCTGCAAATCGATTCTGGCAAGATGTCCAAATCCAGCGGTGAATTTTTGCGCCTGCAAACCCTGCTCGATCAACATATCGATCCGCTGGCATATCGCTACCTGTGCCTGACTGCACATTACCGCAGCCAGATGCAGTTCAGCTTTGAAGCCCTGCTGTCGGCACAAACCGCCTTGCAACGCTTGCGCGAAACTTACCACGCGTGGCCAGAAGGCGGCAATGTCAGTGCCGAATACCGCGAGAAATTCACTGCCTTCATCAATGAAGATCTGAATGTCCCGCGTGCTTTGGCACTGGTTTGGGAAATGCTGAAAGCTGATTTGCCTGATGCCGACAAAAAAGCTACGCTGACAGCATTCGACCAAGTGTTTGGCCTGGGTCTGGCGCAATGGCAACCCGCCGTGCTGGCAATTCCGGCGGAAGTGCAAAACCTGGCAGAACAACGCCAGGCTGCGCGCAAGGCCAAGAACTGGGCCGAGGCAGATCGCCTGCGTGGCGAGCTGCATGCACTAGGCTATGAAGTCGAGGATAAAACCGAGGGCATGCAGATCAAGGCGCTATAAAGCTTAACAGTCATACACCACCTGGGGAAACCATCGTTTCCCCATTTTTTTACAAACCCTTTTCAAACTGCAGGCGTATCGTGGTACTGCCCGGTGTCACCGCGCTACGCAGCTTGCGGCCATCCTGATCACTATATTGCGAAGCCTGCAGCACATCCTGATGCAAGAGATTGCTTACTGACAGGCGCAGGTGCATTTTATTTTCCAGCTTCCACACAGCGTACAAGTCCAGATTACGACTGACGCCGGTATAGTTGCGCAAACCAGACGTGACTTGCACATTGCCACCTGTCTGCAGATTAAAATTGAAACCAAATGATTGCTGCTCGCTACGCTTGTAGTCCATCCCCCAATTAGCAGTCAGGGGCACCTGGTCAGTCAGGCGATTATCCGGGCCAGGTATCGCATCCAGCCTGGACCAGTTGCGTGCCGCATTCAGGCGCACTTCTAGCGGTGGCGCAGCAGCCAGCCAATTCTGCAGCGCTACTTTTGCGTCAAACTCTATGCCCATCACTTTGGCTGTACCGTGATTATAGGGAGAGGTAATCCAGACTTTATCTTTTTCATACAGGTTTTGCACCGTCACATCCTGCACCTGTTTGGCATAGGCAGACAGGCTGAACATGCTGTTTTTGGCAAAATAGGATTCATACGCCAGATCTGCGCCCCAGGCCAGTTCCGGCAAGAGCTGGGGATTGCCCTGGTAGTCAGGATTGTTCGGGCCATTATCATTATTCGCGGTATAGCGACGCGGTACCAGGCTGCGCGGTGTCGGTGCCTTGTAGGTACGGGACAGCGCAAAGCGCAACTGGTCTTTTTCCTGCTCTGGCAGCTTCCACAATAATTGCATGACCGGGCTCCAGACACTGGACCTGGTCTGCACTGCCGACATCAGCCGCCCTGCGGTTTCGGTATTCAGACCTTCCCAGCGCAACCCCAGATAGGCTTGCAGGCGATTTGTTACATCCCATTCATCCTGGGCAAACAAGGCCAGGCGGCGTACATGGGCCTTGTAATCTTCATTCAATTCGTCCACCACCTTGCTGCCCGGCTGGCGGTCAAATTGCAGACGTGCTTCGCTACGTTGCGTCAGTGCTGCATCCCACCCAAGGGCCAGGCTATGGTCATCGCGAAAGCGGCTCAGGTATTTGCCGCTGGTGCTGACACTGCTGTCTATCGCATTCGAGACTACATGACGATTGAAAGGCAGTTCCTGCTTCTCGGGGTAACCATAGAAGTTGTAATCCGTCTCGCGCTTGTTATAACTCAGGCCCAGCTTCGCATTCAGCTTGCTGTCTGCATTGATTCTGTGCGCCCAGTTGAGGTCAGACCGTAACAGACCAGTATGTGAAGAAGCACGGTAATTATTGTCCGGGTACAGCGTGTGCTCTCCCTCCTGCAGGGTTTCATGATCACGCCCCCAGTTCACATTGCGATAATAATCAATCAGGCTTTGCCAGCTCAATGTATCGCCATTGTCCAGGTTCCAGTTCAGACGTGGCGTGAGCCCCAGACGCCAGAAATCAGCCCAATTTTTTTGCTGTATGAAACGCAGGGTCTTGGCCTGGCTAGCGGTGCCATCGATACTCTCAGTCACTACCCGTGCATTCTCGTAGCCAGTTTTTGACAAAGTGCCGGTGACGGCATAAGAAAAACCTGCATTCTTGTCGGCCACTTCCAGAGCCAGCGCAGGGTTCCAGTTATGTTCGCTACGGGCAAGGCTGAACTTGAATTCTTTCCTGGCACTGCTCACACCTTTTTTCAGAATGATGTTGATAGTACCGGCCACTGCCTGGGCACTGAATTCTGCAGTCGTCGTTCGCAAGATTTCTACCCGTTCTATCAACTCGGGTGCAATGCTGTCTATGGAAAACCCGGGGGCGACCGCATCACCATTCAGTAATATCTGCGTGTAGCCAGAACCCAGGCCACGCATGCGCAGTTCATTTCCGACCACGGAAATACCGGGCTGGCGCTTCAGAACTGAAGACAGTTGCGCATCACCATACTGCAATAATTCCGCTGCATTAATGATGATTTTGGCGGCGGTATCGTTTTTTCTTTGGGTGCTTGCACCTGGTCCAGCCACCTCCACCGTTTGCACTACATCGTCTTTTTTAGCTGGCACATCCGCAGCGTGAAGATGGGCACTCCAGAACAGAATCGCGCTTCCGAGGCCGGTGATTCCGGCAGTGATTCCGGTCTTGATGCATGCTCTGCAATACAGGCAAGAGGTGCGTGATGGAAGACACGAAACGGGACGACTTGAAACAAACTTGGACATGGCGATGATCAGGTGGGACAGAAATAATGTGAGGGCCAGCTTCGACAGAGAAACCGGGGAAACAGCAGGGATTATGAAGTGAGCAAAACAATAGCAAAATCAGCGTGTGACCAAAGCCCATATTGAAGTGATGAAGCAGACCTGACTAAGCAAGAGGTGACTGAGCAAGAAGTGACCGGGCAGCTATTTTGCTGGCAGCAATCCTGATTTGGTGTATTTCAAAAACTCATCGACGATGCGGGCGATGCTGCCATCATTCTTCATCGCCAGCAGGTTTGCGCTCAATACTTTTGAGGTGGTGCTGGAAGCAAATTCCGGCCGCACCCGCATCACATGGGAACCATAGGCAATCACCAGGCTAGGCCCCAATCCCAATAACTGGGTCGACGCATTTCTTTCTACGGCAGCCATAATGGCCGGCTGGCTGCCGACGATGCCGGAAATGCGGCCAGCTTCCAGCATGCGCAAGCCATTTTCCAGGGTATTGATTTCAACCTTTCTGATTCGCTCGTCCTGCCCGAAGCTGCCATAACTCAGCCTGCGCATCATGCCTATGCCTTTTTCTGCAGACAGGGCAATCAGGTCATCGAAATTTTTCAGAGTTGCACCACGTTGCGCGACAACGACGATGGGATATTGCGTTACCTCTGACAAGATAACGCCATCCAGGTCAGAAAAATTTTCAGCCTGGGAAATGCTATACGCTTCTTTGTCAGCCGGAAACATCGCCACATGACGGGAACTGGGCACGATCTGCAACTCTATGGACACGCCTGACCGCCTGCGCAATTCGTTCACTATGCGCACATTGATACCATCATAAACGTTCTTGCCATCCTTGCTATCCCTGGCAAAGGCAAAAGGTGCCACTTCTGTCAGGTACAGGTTTGCCGCCACGACAAGCGGGGCATATCCGCACAGCAGAAAAAAACCAAACACATTCACTGCCTTAAGCAACACCTTAAGCAACATTCAGTCACTCCATGAACTTGGCAATAGCAAAAAGCTAGTCAGCCATTGATGAAAGTTTAGTAATTTTTTGCAAAAAACACAAATATCCATATATCTGCAATCAATGTCTGTGCGGAAAGAATAAATATTTCATGTTTTTTCTACAACGATCTTGAAATCCACTAAAGCGGCCTCACCTACCGTCTGCAAAATCAATGTTGCAATAAAAAGCGGCAAGCGAAATACCCATAAAACATCAATGAAATCTTTGAGGGAAACCATGTCAGAAAAGCAAACCCTGGGCTTTCAGGCCGAAGTCAAACAACTCTTGCAGTTGATGATCCATTCCTTGTATTCAAACAAGGAAATCTTTTTGCGTGAACTGATCTCTAACGCTTCCGATGCGGCAGACAAACTGCGCTTTGAAGCCATCAATGATGCCAGCCTGTTTGAAAGTGACCCAGATCTGCAGATCCAGGTCAGCTTCAACAAGGACGCACGTACCATCACCATCACCGACAATGGCATAGGCATGAGCAAGGCCGATACCATTGAACATCTGGGCACCATCGCCAAATCCGGCACCAAGGAATTTTTCGGCAAACTGTCGGGTGACCAGCAAAAAGACGCGGCCATGATAGGCCAGTTCGGCGTTGGCTTTTACTCTGGCTTTATCGTTGCCGACCGCATTACCGTAGAAACCCGTCGCGCCGGTCTGCCTGCAGACCAGGCCGTACGCTGGGAATCCGAAGGCGCGGGCGACTTCAGTGTCGAAGACATCGTTAAAGAAGCTCGTGGCACCAGCATCACCCTGCACCTGCGTGAAGGCGAAGATGAGTTTTTGTCGGCATGGAAACTGAAATCCGTGATCCGTACCTATTCCGACCATATCTCACTGCCTATCAAAATGCAGAAAGAAGAATGGGATGAAGAGAAAAAAGAACAGGTATTGAAAGATGAGCTGGAAACCATCAACCAGGCCAGCGCCTTGTGGGCCCGCAGCAAGTCCGACATCACGCCTGAGCAGTATGACGAGTTCTACAAGCATGTCTCGCATGACTACACTGCTCCGCTGACGCATACGCATAACCGTGTTGAAGGCCGCAGCGAATATACACAATTGCTGTATATCCCGGCACGTGCGCCGTTTGACATGTGGGACCGCAACAAGCGTGGTGGCATCAAACTGTATGTGAAGCGCGTCTTCATCATGGATGATGCCGAACAACTGATGCCGGTCTATCTGCGCTTTGTCAAAGGTGTCATTGATTCGAATGACCTGCCTTTGAATGTCTCCCGCGAAATCTTGCAGGAAAGCCGCGACATCAAGGCGATTCGCGAAGGCTCGACAAAACGCGTACTGGGCATGCTGGAAGACCTGGCAAATGCCGATGGTGATGACGATGCACAGGCCAGGAAAGACAAGTACGCGACCTTCTGGAAAGAATTCGGTCAGGTGCTGAAAGAAGGCGTAGGCGAAGACAGCGCCAACAAGGAACGCGTCGCCAAACTGCTGCGCTTTGCGTCCACCCACAATGACAGCGATGTGCAGAATGTCTCACTGCAAGATTACCTGGCGCGCGCCAAAGAAGGCCAGGACAAGATTTACTATGTGACGGCAGAAAGCTATGCCACAGCCAAGAACAGCCCGCACCTGGAAATCTTCCGCAAAAAAGGTGTCGAAGTCTTGTTGCTGACTGATCGCGTGGATGAATGGATGTTGTCCTTCCTCAACGACTTCGAAGGCAAGGAACTGGCATCAGTCGCCAAAGGTGGCCTGGATCTGGGCCAACTGGAAGATGAAGCTGAAAAGAAACAGCATGAAGAAACGCAGACCGAGTTCAAAGACCTGGTCGAAAAAATGAAAACAGCGCTGGCCGACAAAGCCAAGGATGTACGCGTGACGTTCCGCCTGACTGATTCACCAGCCTGCCTGGTCGCAGATGAACATGATTTGTCTGGCAATCTGGCACGCATGTTGAAAGCTGCAGGCCAAAGCGCGCCAGAATCCAAGCCTATTCTGGAAATCAATCCTGAGCATCCGCTGGTTCAGAAATTGAAATATGAAGAAGCAAAATTCAGTGACTGGTCACACATCCTGTTTGACCAGGCCCTGCTGGCCGAAGGCGGCAACCTGAGCGATCCTAGCGGTTTCGTGAAACGCCTGAATGAATTGTTGTTGGACAAATAAACAATTCACTCAAAAAAAAACGGACTCAGTTCAAACACTGAGTCCGTTTTTTTATACCCAATCAAAGTCAGCGGGTAGGAAAAATCTTTTGCTTTTGCTGCTTGCTGAACCAGTCGCGCAGCATCTGTTCTTCATACTGAAAACTGGTATGGCCGCTGGCAACGCCCATGCGCATCAGAAAATTCATGTCCTTCACATCCTCGGTGCCAGATGCCACGGTCTTGCCCTGCTCATCCTTGAGGTCAAAGCGGAAACTCATGCGTGGCCAGTATAGCTCCTTGATCACACGAATATCATTCACCATAGGGCTGAAGAAGGGTCTGACATCACCAGCCAGATCGACATCCGTTACCGTGATGTCCCATTCATAGCCCTCTGGCAGTTTTTTTGCCAGGTCTGCAAACATCCGGTCAAATTCCTTGATAACTCTTTCCTGAAAACCGATCTTGCTTTCATTGGTGGGGCGAATATCGGTAAATTTCTCCGGTTCTTGCCAACTGACCTTGGCGCTACCGGCATAGGCAGGGGCTGCCATGACGGTGGCCAGCAACATTAGGGTACAAATCTTTTTCACTTTGACCTCCTTTTACCTGCTCACTGATGATGCATAGGCGCATCTGAGCCCTTAGAACCTGTTTACTTGGAACCTGTTTACGATCTTACTATACTTGAATTCCCGCTATGGTCGACCGATCGCCTGTGGCGGGAGCAAGCACAAAAAAACCTGGCCGCTTTGCTCTTCAAGCATAGTCGATGAAAACAAAAACGACCAGACTGGCTGGTCGTTTCCGGGAATCAAATTTGTGACAAGACTTTTCAGCCGCTGGCATTAATTTGCCAGGGTAAGCAGGCTACTTATTACCCAAATTCATGCCGGAATTCATGCCCGAATTCATGCCCGAATCAATGTGTTACGCGGGTGGTCCTGCCATTCGACAGCAGACGTACCCTGTCACCAGCACGGAAGGGTTCATCCGCATCCTGGGTAACGGCGCGCAATTCACCGTTGTCCAGCTTGACCGTAATTTCCAGACCACGCACCTGAGTCGCATTCTTTTCTACATTCTGTCCTATCATGCCACCAGCAATCGCGCCGACAATGCCGGCCGCCAGGGCACCATTGCCCTTGCCTATGGATGATCCGGCAGCAATCCCGCCCAATGCTGCACCTGCAGCAGTACCGACACCACTCTGGCCACGGTCTATGGTGACGTCGCGTATGGATTCTACATAACCCATACGTACACTTTGTTCATTCTGAGTCTGTCTGGAGTTATACACGCTACCCGAATTGTGCGACGTAACCGCACAGGCACTCAGGCTGGCTACCGCAAGCAGAATAATAAGACGTTTCAAAATACACTCCTTTGTCATTTCAATTAGCATAAAACGCACGACTGTTAATACGGTTGACCGGCATTGGCAAAGCTAAGTTTCCCGTTTTAATTTTCACGCGCAAGCGAAATTGACAAATGCTTGCTAAGCTCCCGCATTCAAATAGACATCTCTGAAAGAAGCAGGCATGCAGGCCGACACTACTTTGCCACTATTACAAGGCTTTCCCCCTGTCATCGATCAGCGCACCCATACGCTGGTACTTGGTAGTTTCCCCGGCGAAGCCTCACTGCATGCCGTTCAATACTATGCGTATAAGCAAAACCAGTTCTGGCGCCTGATGTCAGCCTCGCTGGAAACCGATATGCTGGCCCTGGATTATCCGCAGCGGCTGGATTGTTTGCTGGCGCATGGCGTCGGCTTGTGGGATATCTTTCATTCCTGCCTGCGATCCGGCAGTCTGGATTCGGCCATACGCCAGGGCGAGCTGAATGATTTCAGCAGCTTGCAGGCACGCCATCCACAATTGCGGAAACTCTGCTTCAACGGCCAGACCGCAGGGAAAATGGCTGGCTATTTCAGTGAACGTGGCTACCAGACCGCCATCCTGCCCTCCTCTTCCCCGGCTTATGCCATGCGTTCTTTTGAAGACAAGTTGCGGGAATGGAAGGCAGAATTTCAAACCGGCCTCAAGACTGAAATGTAAGCTCATGCTTAACACCCTGACACCGATGTCGCGGATGACAAGGCTGGATTTTTGTCAAATAACTGGTTTATGTCTGGAAATCTGCTCAAATGAGGCATTTTCAGGTGAAAATCATCACTGGCAACAGGAATCATGTAAATTTCCTTTTTAAGCGCCAGGTGACTGGTTAAAATAAGCCCATGCTAATCAAACGAAAATCCATAGAAGCCGAAGCAAATCATCGTTCCGGCCCCAAAGCTGCGGTTATCAAAAAAGCCAACCGCAAACCCAAATTTGCCCCGGTTACCCTGTCCGAATTCGATGGCGTACGCTTTCTCCATTTTGGTACTGAATGGGTACAAGGTGCCATGCGCCTGCGCAAACCGGATGCCATAGAATTGGAATACGCTCAACAGATGATGGCCTGGATGCTGTTCATCGATACGCCCGTTCATCTGGTACAACTGGGTCTGGGCACCGGTGCCCTGAGCAAATTCAGCTACCGCCAGTTTGTAGATGCCCGCGTGACAGCAGTGGAACTGAATCCCTCAGTCATTGCCATCTGTGAAAGCATGTTTAAACTGCCGGCCAACGATGAACGTCTGCAAGTGCTGGAAATGGATGCCCTGGATTACGTCAATGATGAAAACAACCATGGCAGCATTGATGCCATGCAGGTGGACCTGTATGACGCCACCGCACGTGGCCCGGTACTGGACAGTGCCGAGTTTTACCAGGCCTGCGCTGCCTGCCTGAAAGATGATGGCATACTGACCGTCAACCTGTTTGGTGACCACCCCAGCTACACCCGCAATGTGAAAGCCCTGCGCTTCGCCTTTGAGCAGGTGTTGTGCCTGCCCGAAGTGCATGATGGCAATGTGGTGGCGATCGCCTTCAAGCAAAGACCATCACTGGATTTCGACAGCCTGTATGAACGCGCAGAGAAAATCAAGGCCAGCACCAAACTTCCAGCCAAAACCTGGGTCAACGGGCTGAAAGCAGCCTGCAATCCCAACTGATTATTTGACATACCAAAACAATATGAATAAACCCGTACACCGCAGCCTGAATCTTCAGCAGATTTTTACCTGGCTGATGGCAGATGGCGTCGTCCCCAAAGAAGAAGCAAAAGCGCATTTTAATGCGACCCAGGCATTTCTGAAAAATGGCCCGGCGTCCATGCATCCGCTGACAGCAGTGGCACAGGCTAAACTACATTCCGCCATTGCCCCACATATCTTATTGACGCTGGACTGGCTGACAGAATGGGCTGCGGGCAAGGTCAGCATGCCGTTCTACCGCATAGACCCGCTGAAAATTGACTTTACCAATGTCTCGGACGTGATGTCGTCTTCGTATGCGACCCGCTTCAACATCCTGCCGGTAGAATCCACGTCTACCACAGTCGTCATTGCCACCACCGAGCCTTTCAATCTTGAATGGCAACAGGAAATCCTGAAATTCACGCGCAAGGAAATCCGCCTGGTATTGGCGAATCCACTGGAAATTTCGCAATACATCGTCCAGTTTTTCTCGCTGGCGAAATCGATCAAGGATGCACGCAAGTCCAACAAGAATGATGCCGCCCTGCGCCAGAACTTTGAACAACTGGTTGAACTCGGCAAAACCAACAAGCAGGTAGACGCCAACGACCAGCACGTCATCAACATCGTGGACTGGTTGTGGCAGTTTGCCTTTGACCAGCGCGCCTCGGATATCCACCTGGAACCGAAACGCGATATTTCCATCATCCGTTTCCGTATCGACGGTGTGCTGCATCAGGTCTACCAGGTGCCGGCCACGGTCATGATCGCCATGACGGCGCGTATCAAATTGCTGGGCCGCATGGACGTGATCGAAAAACGACGTCCACAGGATGGCCGTATCAAGACCAGGACCAATGATGGCCAGGAAGTGGAATTGCGTTTATCCACCCTGCCTACCGTCTTTGGCGAAAAAATGGTCATGCGTATTTTCGATCCTGAAGTCGTGGTCAAGACCCTGCCCGAACTGGGTTTCCCCATCAATGACGCGAAACGCTGGGATCACCTGACCAGCAAGCCGCATGGCATCATCCTGGTGACCGGGCCTACCGGTTCCGGCAAGACCACGACCCTGTACACCACACTGAAAGCGCTGGCGACACCAGACGTCAACGTCTGTACGGTCGAAGACCCTATCGAGATGGTGGAAGGTTCGTTCAATCAGATGCAGGTGCAGGCTTCCATCGACCTCGGCTTTGCCGACGGTATCCGGGCACTGATGCGTCAGGATCCGGACATCATCATGGTGGGTGAGATTCGTGATTTGCCCACTGCAGAAATGGCGATACAGGCAGCGCTGACCGGCCATCTGGTCTTGTCCACCCTGCATACCAATGATGCGCCCTCTGCCATCATGCGCCTGCTCGAACTGGGCGTACCGTATTATTTACTGGAAGCAACCATCATCGGCATCCTGGCGCAAAGGCTGGTACGTACCCTGTGCATACACTGCAAATCCCCGGACGGGGAAATGCAGGATGCGGTCTGGTCATCGCTGGTAGAAGACTGGGGTATTCCCAAGCCACAAGCCATTTATCGCCCGGTCGGCTGTCCGGAATGCCGGCAAACCGGCTTCCTGGGACGTACCGGCCTGTATGAACTATTGACCGTCACCCTGCCGTTCAGCAAGCTCATTACTGAAGCAGCCGATATCCACGCCCTGCGCGCACAAAGTGTCAAGGATGATATGAAACCCTTGCGCATTGCGGGCGCCTATAAGATCATAGAAGGTGTCACCACCGCCGATGAAGTGTTGAAAGTGACTTCATCACTGATTTAGCGCAGTTTTCAGGGTACGCAGGAATGCAGCCAGCTCCGTCCAGCACCTCCATCACAACCCGGCAACTGCTACCACACATCCTGGCAGTCGCCCTGGTCTATGCGGTGTTAGGACGGTTTTCGCTGCTGCTGGCCATCCCACCCGGCTACTCGATCGCCATTTTCCCACCCGCCGGTATTGCCCTGGGCGTGGTGTTAACCTGTGGTTACCGGCTCTTGCCCGGGGTGGCCGCCGGTGCGCTGATTGCCAATCTGCTCATCAATTTTGCCATTGGTGGCAGACTGGATGCCAGTGCCTGGATCGCCTCTTCCATCGTCGCTACCGGTGCCGTACTGCAAGCCGCTGCTGGCGGCCGCATGGTGCGCCATTTCTTGCAGAATGACCTGTCACTTGGCACCGACAAGCGCATCTTCCAGTTCTTTTTTTACGGTGCCCTGGTCGCCTGCCTGATCAATGCCAGCATCGGTGTGACCACCCTGGCAGCCCTGAATATCATCCCCTGGCCAGAATTCATCAACAACTGGATAGCCTGGTGGACCGGCGACACCTTTGGGGTACTGACGATTACGCCCATCGTCATGGTCCTGTATGGCAAACCGCGCGCCATCTGGCGTGCCAGAAGGTGGAGTGTCATGCTGCCGCTGTTTGTCTGCCTGCTATTGGTGGTCACGGCATTCGCTTTTACCCGCTATCGCGAAGAGCAAAAACAGCAACTTGAATTTCGCCTGAAGGCAGAGCGCGTCGGGCAAAGCCTGCAAAACCGGCTGGACAATCATTCCGACATCATGCGCAATATCGAACGTCTATATGCCAGTTCCAACCAGGTAAACAGGGGTGAATTCGGCACTTTCGTCAATCACACCTTAGCCCATCAAAAAGCGATTTCCTTTTTGGCCTGGGTACCCAAAGTCACGCTGGCGCAACGGGAAAATTTTGAAGTCTCGGTGCTGCGGGAAGGCTTTGCCAATTTCCAGATACTGGAAATGAATGAACACCAGTCTCTGGAAGAAGCAAAAGTCAGGGATGAGTATTATCCGGTCAAATACATAGAACCATTTGTCAGCAATCAAGCATTCTTCGGTTATGACATGGGTTCCAGCGTATTGCGCAGGAACGCCATCGAAGATGCGCGTGACAGTGGCAGCCTGACCGTCACCGACCCGCTGACATCGCTGGAAGCTGGCGATCAGCAACTGCATGTGCTGCTGTTCGCCCCGGTATATGAACATGGCAAGCCGCTGGATAATATCGACCAAAGAAAAGCCGCATTTTCCGGTACTGCCGTCAGCAAGTTACGCATGGCGGAGCTGGTCAAGGATAACCTCACGTCTGAAGACTTGAAAAATGTCATGGTCAAATTTTATGACCTGTCTTATCCCGGGAAAAAAGGCATCTTCCTTGACGACATCGCAGAAATCGATAATCGTTACCTGTTCCAGGCCAGCATCAATTTCGGCGGCAGGCAATATGCCTTCCTGGCCCAGCCTTCATCCGCATACTGGAAATCCCATGTCGCCTGGATCACCTGGATCACCATGATAGGTGGCCTGCTGTTCACCGGCCTGCTGGGTACCTATCTGCTGGTCGCCACGGCACACACCTATGGCGTGGAAAACCTGGTCGCGCAAAGAACCACGCAACTGCACGACAGTGAAGAAAGAATGCGCACCATACTCGACAATGCTGCAGAAGGCATACTCACTACCGATGAATATGGCGTCATCGAATCAGCCAATCAATCGGCGGAAATTCTGCTCACCTATACACATGGCAGCCTGCCTGGGCTGAACTTGCTGACCCTGTTTCCCGATCCCGGTTCGTGCCAGTTACTGGTACGCCATTTGACCAGTTCACCCACTGGCATGCCATTTGAAGAAACCGGGAAAAGCGACCGCGAAGAAGTCATGGCCATCAAAAAAGACGGCCAGGAAGTCCCAGTAGAACTGGCCATCACCCGCGTCAAGCTGGGGCAGAAAGTGCTGCTAGTCATCATCATGCATGACCTGTCAGAGAAAAAACGGGTTGAAAAACTGAAGTCTGAATTTGTATCTGCCGTTTCGCATGAATTGCGCACACCGCTGACTTCCATACGCGGGGCACTGGGCTTGCTGGTGGGTGGCGTCGCCGGGGAAATCCCTGATAAGGCACGCAGCATGCTGCTCATGGCAAACGACAATGCCACACGCCTGACCAAGCTGATCAATGACTTGCTGGATTTTGAGAAACTCGAATATGGCAACATGCAATTTCATTTTGAAAGCCTGTTGCTGGACGAATTGGTGCAAAACACCATACAGTCAAACCTGGGTTATGCCCAAAATTTTGGCGTGGACATACGCTGCAAGCTGCTGGCAGAACGGGCCTTGCCGGTCAGGGTGGATTCACAGCGTTTTACCCAGGTTTTGTCGAATTTACTGTCCAACGCCATCAAGTTTTCGCGTGAGAACGGGCGGGTTGATGTCACCATCATTGCCAATGTAAATCATGCCCGGATTGAAGTGCAGGACTATGGCATCGGTATTTCAGAAGCATTCAAAAGTAGCATTTTCCAAAAATTTACCCAGGAAGATGCCAAGGCTGCCCGCAAATATGCGGGGACCGGGCTAGGCCTCAGCCTGAGCAAGACCATGATAGAAAAAATGGGTGGCGAAATCGGCTTCCACAGTGAAGAAGGTCAGGGTTCGGTCTTCTTTGTCGTCCTCCCACTGGATTCCAGCGCAGCCAGCACGCCTTCCCTGACCGAGGCATAACGCAGGCGAGCACCCAGTTCCAGCTTGATGCGCTGATTGCGCAAACGCCGCGATTCCGACATGAAAGACAGCAATACCGGACTGACCTGTTGTGCCAGTTCTGCCCGTGGCAGGCGCGGCGGGCGTGGCAGTTCAAAGCTATCCGCTACCAGGTCAAAATAGGCCGCCATCTTCATATCACTGTCGTCCACCGCATGATAAACACGGTTAGGTGAAGCGCGAAACAGCGCCAGCCGTATCAACTGTGCCAGGTCATCGGCATGGATATGATTGGTGTACACGTCATCAGCCTCGTTCAGGGCTGGTGTCCCCTTGTGCAAGCGTTCCAGTGGCAGGCGCTCTGCCGCATAAATACCGGGCACGCGCAAGATGGCCAGACACGACTGGCTGCGCCTGGCCCAGGCACGCAAGCTGCGCTCTGCCGCTACCCGCCGTGTTGCCCGGGCATTCTGCGGTTTCACGCTTCTGGTTTCATCAAACTCGGTACCGCCACAATCACCATACACACCGGTGGTACTCACATAGACCAGTTGGCTCTGGTCAGCCAATACCGCAATCAGGTTTTGGGTACGGATGTCGGTATCACCTTCACTGCGCGGCGGTGCCAGATGCACGACCCGCTTTGCCAAACCGGCCAGCCGGGCCAGACTATGCGGCTGGTCCAGATTGGCCAGGATGGGCACCGCCCCTGCTGCCCGCAATTCGGAGCAGCGGGCCGCCTGGCTGGTCAGGGCAAATACCCGGAAGTGCGTCTGCAACAAAGGCAGCAGGCGCATGCCGACATCACCACAACCCACGATAAGCAAGCGCGGCTTGCCGATTTGCATACATTGTTTTGTCATGTTCAGGATTGTATGCCAAAGTCCCGCTTTGTGATTTTTACGGCAGCCATGGACACATTTTCTTGACCGATCAAACGCCATCCGTAGACCCGGTGTCGGCACGATAGCGCAGTAAAAGATTTGCGCTTTTACCACAGCCAAGTTACAAAGAATATGGCACTATTTGTTGCTACATCGCTTAGAACCTTACGATCTGTAGCGAGCGAGCGTGATCGGGGCTCATGCGCTGCTCAAAATGCTCATGGTCTTAAGACCATTCCGCTTTTTGCGCTGCGTTTTTGTTACCCTTACCCCGCTGACGCTCGCTACAGATCGTAAACCCGTTCTTACATCCGGCAGTGGGACTGCATTGCACTCCTGATGTTGACGGGTACAGATGCCTGGAGACAGGCAAGGGACCGGCACAAGGAACAAACAAGGGACAAACAAGGAACAATCAATGAATATGATGGCCTTGCTACTAGCGACAAATCTTGTCGCAGAAACGCCTGCACCCCTGCAGATTTCAGTCAATGTCGACTCTGCCACCGGGCTTGTTGGCGCGTCCATACTGAGTGAAGTATACAAACAGGCAGGGCTGCGTTTTTGCGTTATCAACCTGCCGCCCCTGCGTGCCACCAAAGAAGCCAAGGCCGGGCATATTGACGGCGAAGCCCTGCGCCCACCCAATTATGCCGCAGCACACCCGGAACTCTTGCGCATAGACCCGGCCTATATCGTGGTTGAAACACTGGCATATGCGATAAAAAGCCGCGATCTCAGCATCAACAAGAAAAGTGATTTACAGACGCTGAAAGTAGGTGTGGTCCGTGGTATCATGAATGCCCAGAATGCTACCGAAGGCCTGTCCGGGATCACGTTTGCAGATACCTCGGAAAGTCTTTTCAAGATGCTGGTGGCTGGCCGTATCGATGTGGCCGTGGATTCCCGGTATAGCGCCTACCGGGCCATGAACAAGATAGCGGGGGCTGACGCCATATCAGAAAAAATGGTCTTGCTGGTCCAGCCCGCCCATCATTACCTGAATATCAGGCACAAATCGCTGGCGGCGACTATCGCTGGCACCATCAGCCAATTCACAGCCAATGGCGAATTGCAGCGATTGACGAAAATGGCGGAATCCGATCTGCTTAAAAAAGACAGCACTCCAGCGACACTGAGCATAAAAAACTGCAACTGACCAGCGCCGCTTAAGCTCGACCCACCTCGACCTACCTCGGCGTAGCCCTGCGCACAGTAGTTGCATCCAGCCTGAATACGCTGACGGCATTGGTCAGTTGCACGGCCTGGTCTTGCATGGATTGCGCGGCAGCAGCGGCTTCTTCCACCAATGCGGCGTTTTGCTGCGTGACTTCATCCATCTTGATGATAGCGATGTTGACTTCTTCTATGCCGCTGCTTTGCTCCATCGTGGCAGAGCTGATCTCGTTGACGATGTCACTGACTTTACGCACGCTGTCGACCACCTCTTCCATGGTGCTGCCGGCCTGGGTCACCAGCTTGCTGCCGGCCCCGACTTTTTCTACCGAGTCATTGATCAATTCCTTGATTTCCTTGGCAGCGGAGGCACTGCGTTGCGCCAGGTTACGCACTTCGCTGGCGACCACGGCAAAGCCGCGTCCCTGTTCGCCGGCACGGGCTGCTTCGACGGCGGCATTCAGCGCGAGAATATTGGTCTGGAAGGCGATGCCGTCAATGACGCTGATGATGTCCACAATCTTGCGGGACGAATCATTGATGGAACTCATGGTCGCGATCACTTCATTGACCACTTGACCACCCTTGCCCGCCACCGTGGTGGCGGACGCAGCCAGGCTATTGGCATGACGTGCATTATCTGCATTCTGCTTGACGGTGGAAGTCAGTTCTTCCATCGCCGATGCGGTCTCTTCCAGCGATGCCGCCTGTTGTTCGGTCCTGGCGGATAAATCAAGATTGCCGCTAGCAATTTCTTGCGACGCCGTGCCGATGGCATCGGTCCCTTCGCGTACCTGGCCTACCAGTTTCTGCAAGCTGGTATTCATCGTTTGCATGGCACGCAGCAACTGACCGATTTCATCTTCAGAACCGGCTTCAATCGATACCGTCAGGTCGCCGCTGGCAGCGCTTTCAGCAATGCTGACCGCAGCACGCAATGGCCGGCTGATCAGGCGTGCAATCCACAGCGCCAGGATCACGCTGAGTACCATGGCAACCGCCAGGATGCCGGCTATCCATAAACGGGACGATGAAAACAGGCTGTCATTGGTCACCAGGGCACGTTCACTTTCCGCCTGGCTCAGTTCCACCAGTTTATCAACCAGATCATTCACGCCACGGAATAATTTGACGGAATCACCGCGGATCGCCTTGCGGGCTTCTTCAGTATTCCCTGCCCGCGACAGGGCCAGCATTTTTTTGCTGGCATTTCCATACAAGGTGAAGGACTGTGCCAGAGAATCAAATATCTGTTTTTCTTCCGGCGAACTGACCAGCAAGCGGTACTTGGATTCATAGCCCATGAATTCCGTGGTGCGGGATTCTATGCTTTTCTCGTAGTAGCTATGATCCGCCTCTTCACTGGAAAGGATGTGCTGCAGTTCGGACACGCGCATGCGGTTGAGGGTTGCCTTCATCAGCAAGGCATAACGCACGCTGGGCAAGGTGTCGGTAAGAACACCGGTGGAAGCCACATTCAGGCGCGAGATTTGCACGATTCCAAAAATGCCCGTGGCTAACGTCAGGCTCAAGGCCACCAAAAAAGAAAGCAACAATTTGTAGGCGATCTTCAAATTCAGGAACCAGCTCATATCAACTCCTTTAAAGCTTTTACGACGACACTGCCGTCATGTTTCTATTGCGAAGTACCATTTTCTTCGTCAGAACGCATTCTGCAAACAAGAAAACCGGCACTTGAGCCACGAATGCACTCAATATGACAATTGTACTGGGTTCCCTGGAGGAAATAATTAACATAAGTTAAATACCCCGCAAAAATGGCAAGGTCCGCCCCCTCCTCATTTATACTGAGATACTGATCGTACTCAGCCGATAATATACCGTAACGCACCCTATTTTCATGCCTTCCTGCCAATAACCGTCTGTCCCCCAAGTGCTATCAGCATGCACGCTTTTGGTCTTGCCGGATTTACGCTATCATGTGCTCCCGTTTGATTCCTGTCTGCCCCTCGTTTGGCAGAGCAAACCCGGCGTAAGCGTTGCGGTGTCCAGAACAGACCCTAATTATTTCAAAACATACCCGATGACTTTTCAAGTAACTGTCACCCCTAGTGGTCGTCAATTCAGCTGTGACGAAGATGAAACCGTGCTGTCAGCAGCCCTGCGCGCTGGCATAGTATTGCCCTACGGCTGTAAAAATGGTGCCTGTGGCTCGTGCAAAGGCAAGGTAGCCAGCGGTACGGTCAAACACGGCCCGCATCAGGTGCGTGCCCTGCCCGAAGCTGAAGAGGCACAGGGCATGTCCCTGTTCTGCTGTGCCAGGCCGCAATCCGACCTGACCATAGAAGCACGCGAAATCGTTGCTGACTGTGATTATCCTGTCAAGAAAATGCCTAGCCGCATTGCCAAACTTGAAAAACTGTCTGACGATGTCATGCTCATCGCCCTGCAATTACCTGCCAACGAGCGCCTGCAATACCGCGCCGGCCAGTACATAGAATTCATGCTGCGGGATGGCAAGCGCCGCAGCTACAGCATGGCAAATGCCCCTCACCTGGATGAACATATCAGCTTGCATGTGCGCCACATGCCGGGCGGACTGTTCACCGACCAGGTCTTTTCCACACTGAAGGAACGCGACATCCTGCGTTTTGAAGGCCCGCAAGGCACCTTCTTCCTGCGTGAAGATACAGAAAAGCCCATTATCCTGCTAGCGTCCGGTACCGGTTTCGCCCCGATCAAGGCACTGGTGGAGCACCTGATCCATATCGAATCCAGGCGCCCTGTCAGCCTGTATTGGGGTGGCCGCCGACCGGCCGACCTGTACATGGATACCTTGTGCAAGGACTGGGCCGCACGATTGCCTGGCTTCAGTTATATCCCGGTGATCTCTGATGCCCTGCCGCAAGATGGCTGGACTGGCCGTCAAGGCTTTGTACATCAGGCGGTCATGGCAGATCATGCCGACCTGTCGGGCTACCAGGTGTATGCCTGCGGTGCACCGGTCGTGGTGGAATCCGCCAAACGTGACTTCACGGCACAGTGCCAGTTACCTGCGGACGAGTTCTACGCAGATTCCTTTACCTCAGAGGCAGATCTGGCGAATTGACCCTGTCGGCCTGCCGCATGTCATAAAAGCATGATAAGGAAATCACCTTAAACGGGACTTACGCAAAATCGTCCCAACAAGGCTATCGCTTAAGGAAACCTCCCTTGCAGGGGAGGTTCGTTTCGTTGGCAGACAACATGTTGTCTGAAACCCCAACTACACCGCCAGTGACGAAGACAGTACGAATAGTACGGCGAGGAGCTGCAACGCAGTTGGGGCGGTTTTTCGTAAGTCCCGCAAATTTATTTTGACGCAGTGCGCAAAAAGTCCTACTATCCATTTTATGAAAATTTTTACTGACATGTCTTCACCAAATATTGCACGACGTCGCGTCTCGCCAAGCGAGCCTGGGCCGATGTAAGAGTGAGCGTGCGCGTAAAAAGCGACACCACGAATATCCAGCCACAGGTTCCATCCTGTGGCTTTTTTTTATCCTGCTTTTTTGTCCTTCCCCCACTGTAACGACCTTAGGAGTCTTGAAATGGAATTCAGTCAGTACAACGTAAATTCCCTGATGTACATCACACCGCGCCCCGAACTCGTGTTCGTCGAAGGCAAGGGCATGTGGCTGACTGATCACAAGGGCAAGCGATATCTGGACTATCTGCAAGGTTGGGCCGTCAATTGCCTGGGCCACTGCCCCGACGTCATCCATGAAGCCCTGGTCAGCCAATCCAAAAAACTGCTGAACCCTTCCCCGGCGTTCTATAACGCACCGATGCTGGAGTTTGCCGATCTGTTGACTAAAAATTCTTGCTTTGACCGCGTGTTTTTCACCAACAGCGGTGCCGAAGCCAATGAAGGTGCCGTCAAACTGGCACGCAAGTGGGGGCAGTTGAACAAGAATGGCGCGTTTGAAATCATTACCTTTGACCATGGCTTCCATGGGCGTACCCTGGCGATGATGTCGGCGTCGGGCAAACCAGGCTGGGACACGATTTTTGCCCCGCAAGTCAGCGGCTTTCCCAAGGCCGATCTGAACGATATCGCTTCGGTAGAAAAACTGATCACCGACAAAACCGTCGGCATCATGCTGGAGCCGGTACAAGGTGAAGGCGGTGTCATTCCTGCCAGCCCGGAATTCATGCAAGCCTTGCGCGCCCTGACCAAGAAACACGGCATCCTGCTGATCGTGGATGAAGTGCAATCCGGCATGGGGCGTACCGGTGAACTGTTCGGCTATCAGTTATCGAATATAGAACCAGACATCATGACGCTGGCCAAAGGCATCGGTGGTGGCGTACCGCTGGGTGCCTTGCTGTGCCGTGAAGAAGTGGCCTGCTTCGTTCCTGGCGACCAGGGCGGCACCTACAACGGCGCACCGTTGATGACCGCCGTCGGCATTGCCGTGTTCAAGGAACTAACCAAGCCCGGCTTCCTGGCAGCGGTCAAGGAAAAAGGCGAGTACCTGAGCCAGCAACTGGAGCAATTGTCTGCCGAATTCGGCATGCAGGGTGAACGCGGCTTTGGCTTGCTGCGCGCCCTGAAGCTGGGTGACAACATCGGTGGCAAACTGGTGGAGGCCGCACGCGATATGGAACCGGTAGGCTTGCTGCTCAATTCACCCCGCCCTGACCTGTTGCGCTTCATGCCGGCACTGAATGTGACGAAGGAAGAAATTGATCAGTTGATCAGCATGCTGCGTGTGCTGATACAGCAAGTCAAAAACTAAGTTTCACCTTCAGCTTTAAGAACCTGTTTACGTTCTAAGAAATCGGTCTGCGCGGCGAGAGTCGTGCAGACCTTTTTTATTGCAGTAAAAATACTATCTAAAAAGCATTTTTGTCTTTTTTAAAAGTGTATATAATGCACAATTCCATTTACGCAATCAAAGCGCACATGCACAATTTTTATAAGCCAGTGGCCTGCAAAATCGCATTCAGCATTTTTAGCAGCCTGTTTCTACTCCACGCCCCGATATCGTATGCGGCAGCTGAGCCCATCCCTATCGCCAGCTTTTTCAAAGAATCCCAGTTCAGCGATGCCCGCCTGTCACCCGATGGCAAAAACATTGCCATGATCATGAAGGGTGTCAATGACCGCATGGTACTGGCCATACTGGAAGTCGGCAAACTGCGCCCTGAAATTATTGCGAATTATGAAGACAAGGATGTCAGGACTTTCCATTGGATTAATAATGACAGGCTGGTCTATGACCTGACGGATTTGCAATACAAGGAAGCCCAACGCTTTTTTGGCCATGGCCTGTATGCCGTCAACAAAGACCGCAGCAAACGCCTGCGCCTGGTAACACATGAATTCACTGGCAGGCATACCAAGGTAGTCGGTAATGAATTACCCTGGTACACCCATTTCCTTGATATTGCCCATGGTTCTGCTTCGCCGGATGTCTATGTGATCCAGGCAGTAGAAGCTGGCTCCGACGTGTTTGATCTGTATCGCCTGAACACCATGACGGGCAATACTGAACTGGTCCCCCGTCCCGGCAAGGTAAATACGTGGCTGATAGACAAAGCTGGCGTACCACGTATTGCGGTCACGACCGAGAACGAAAAATCTATCATTAATTATAAAGATCCGAAAACAAATGCCTGGCGCACACTGGCCACCTCAACCTGGGCATCGAACGACAGAATTACCCCTGTTTTTTTTAGCCCGGAAGGTGATTTATACGTGCGGGCCAACAATGGTAAAGATCTGAGTTCACTATATCGTTTTGATCTGGAAAAGAATCAATTGGAATCAGAGCCTGTGATTTCACTGAAAGGCTATGATTTTTCCGGCCAACTGGTCTACAACGGGCCGCAAAAGAAAGTATTGGGCCTGCGTTACGAAATGAGCCGGCCAGCCACACTATGGTTTGATGATTCCATCGCAGAGAAACAAAAACAAATTGATGCGCTGCTGCCCGACACGTTTAACTCCCTGCATTTCCCATCTGACCTGAAAACCAATATTGCGCTGGTCCATTCTTATTCAGATATCGCACCAGGTGTATGGCAATTGTTTGATTTCAGCACTGGTAAATTGGTACGCCTGGGCGTCAGCAAGCCAGACATCAAGCCCGAGCAAATGGCTGAAAAAGAAATGCTGAACTACACGGCCCGCGATGGCATGCAGATACCAGTTAATCTGACCCTGCCGAAAAACAGTGCTGGCAAAAACCTGCCAGCCGTAGTGTTAGTGCATGGCGGCCCTTATTTACGCGGCAACCACTGGAGTTGGAATCCACAAGCTCAATTCCTCGCTTCACGCGGTTATGCAGTCATAGAACCTGATTATCGTGGCAGCGTCGGTTATGGCACAAAACATTTCCGCGCCGGCATCAAGCAATGGGGACTTGCTATGCAGGATGACGTAGCCGATGCGGCCAAATGGGCGATTGCCCAAGGCTACGTCGATCCCAAGCGTATTTGCATTGCTGGTGCCAGTTATGGCGGTTATGCCACGCTGATGGGCCTGATCAAAGACCCGGACATTTTCCGCTGTGGCATAGAGTGGGTAGGTGTGACGGATATCAACCTGCTGTACGACATCCACTGGAGTGATTTTTCAGATGAGTGGAAATGGTTCGGCATGCCTGTACTGATCGGTGACCAGGTCAAGGATGCAGCCCAACTGAAAGCCACTTCGCCTTTGCAAAATACCGACAAGCTGACCCGCCCTTTACTGATGGCTTATGGCAAACGTGACCACCGCGTGCCGATAGATCATGGCACCAAATTCTATAAGGCGATCAAGGAAAAAAATGCCAATGTGGAATGGGTGGAATACCCTGAAGAAGGTCACGGTTTTTTCCTGCTCAAAAACAATATCGATTTTTGGGGACGGGTAGAGAAATTCCTTGAGCAAAACATTGGCAAAGGCCAGCCACTGGCAGCATCAGACACTGCTAAATAATCGCTCTTGCAAGAAGGCCACGAAAGTGGCCGTCTTCAATGCCAGCCAGTCACGCGCCGGATAAACCGCATACACCGGTGAACCACTGGGCAATTGATAATTGTCCAGCACAGGCACCAATTCTCCGCTTTGCAAGTGCTTGCTGACTATCAACCTGTCTATCAGCAAAATACCGGCACCAGAACAAGCGGCAGCCACCAGGGCCATGCCATTGTTGGATTGAAAGTGGCTGCTCACTCTGACTTTCCTGGTTTCACCGTGCTGTAGCAAAGTCCATTCATCATTTGCCCTGCCAGCGTTGATATACAGCAGGCAGGCATGCCGACTCAAATCCTCGGCCACAAGCGGATGGCCCGCGCTTGCCAGATAGGCAGGGGCCGCGCAAAGTATGCGCTGACTATCCACCAGCTTGCGCGCGATCAGGTTGGAGTCATCCAGATGGGCGACGCGAATGGCGACATCAATTTGTTCTGCTATCAAATCTACCAGTCTGTCTTCAACTTGCAGCGCAAAATCAATGTGCGGATAGCGGCGGCAAAACTCGGTCATGACCGGCACCAGCCTGGCAACGGCAGGCATTGGGCAAGTAACACGCAAACGCCCCCTGACTTCTTGCTGGTGCTGCCCGGCCATTTGTTCAATATTTGCCAGCGCTGTCTCGATGCGCTGCGCTTCATGCAAGACCTGCTCACCGATCTCTGTCAGCGTCAGCTTGCGGGTGGAGCGCTGTAGCAAGCGTGCGCCCAAATTTTGTTCCAGGGCTGCCAATTGCCGCGACAGCAGCGACTTGCCGCAGCCCAGTTGTATGGCTGCCTTGCTGATGCTGCCAGTACGCACGATGGTGGCAAACACAGCCAGGTGTTGTGGATTCAGCATGAAATTACCCTATTTATTGTCCTGTTATAAGCAACAATATTATGCGATATCTCTACCTTATCAGGCAACAATATCCTGCCTATACTGTTCTTCATGGTCAGCGCTTTGCTGCCTCACACGTTGCTGCCTAACACGTTGCTGCCTAACAATAACCGCCAGGGAAAATAGAATGAACACCATCAACTACCAGTTTCAGCTTGCCAGCCGCCCTCAGGGCAGTGTCAAAGCCAGCGATTTCAACTATGTCACCGAGCAACTGCGCGATTTGCAGGACGGTGAAGTCTTGATCAAGAACCTGTATATCTCGCTTGACCCGGCCATGCGTGGCTGGATGAATGAAAGCAAAAACTCTTACATGCCACCAGTCGCCATCGGCGAAGTCATGCGCGCCCTGGCAGTCGGCCAGGTCGTCACCAGCAAGAATCCCAAATTTGTCGCCGGTGACCATGTCAGCGGCATACTGGGCATGCAGGAATATGCGTATTCCGATGGCAAGGGCATCACCAAGGTGGATGCCAAACTGGCCCCCCTGCCCCTGTACCTGAGTACGCTGGGCATGCCGGGCATGACGGCTTATTTTGGTCTGCTTGAAGTCGGGCAACCCAAGGAGGGCAATACAGTGGTGGTATCGGGTGCTGCCGGTGCCGTCGGTACCGTCGTCGGCCAGATTGCCAAAATCAAGGGTGCGCGCGTGGTCGGTATTGCCGGTGGTGCCGATAAATGCAGTTACCTGACTGAAGAACTGGGCTTTGATGCTGCCATCGATTACAAGACGGAAGATGTGAGCGCCGCTTTGCGCCAGCACTGCCCGAATGGCATAGACGTGTATTTCGACAATGTCGGTGGCGACATTCTCGATGTGGCTCTGGCACAGCTGGCCTTTGGTGCCCGCGTCGTCATCTGCGGAGCGATTTCACAATACAACAACACCACCCCGATCAAAGGGCCATCGAATTACCTGAACCTGATGGTGAAACGGGCAACGATGAAAGGTGTGATGGTGTCCGACTTTTACCCACGCGCCATGGAAGCTGCCATGGTCATGGGTGGCTGGATCAGCTCTGGCAAACTGAAAAGCCGTGAAGATATTGTCGAGGGACTGGAAAAATTTCCTGAAACTTTCCAGAAATTATTCACCGGTGAAAACAATGGCAAGCTGATTCTTAAAGTGCTGCAAAGCTGAATTCCTCAGAACGTGTTTACGATCTGATCAGGGCTTCAGCACAAAGTGCAACACTGACCGTGCTGGCAGACTATAGCTGAACTTGTTTTGCGCAATATTGTTCAGGCCGCTTCTGGCAGTCACGGCAGTATTGCTGCCGCTGACACCCCAGACCTGGGCAGATTTCAGCGTCACCGGATGGCTGAGCTGGAAACTGCTGCTGAGTGCACTGGCCAGGCGGTTGATGGCAATCACATGGATGACATTCGGGTCACTGGTATCGACTGCCGCATACACCGCTGCATTGGCATTGTTGCTGGCAACAGCCTTGATCGAGGTGGCAGGAAAGACCGATTTATTGCCATCGTAATTTCTATAGATCTTGAAGCCGGAGGCAATAAAGCCTTCGGCATCACCAAAATAGGTGGCGAGGTACACGCCCTGCCTGCCGAAACTGCCCAGGGCATCAGCCTGTGCAATGGCCCCGGTAATATCTGACTTGCCACCAAAATCATATTCGGTAACCGCCAGTTTGGTACCTGGATAAAAATCCGTGATGGCCTGTTGCAACTTGGGCAGCATTTGCAAGCCGCGACCATCAGTAAAGCCATTGCCCGACTGAGTGATCCAGGTCGATTCCACATAAGTCGCATCCCACAGACTGCGTGCAGCCTGCACCCTATCGGTAGTGCTGCTTGAAGCCTGTGGATAATAATGGAATGAAAACACATCCAGCAAGCGCTTGCCTGCCGATTGGGAAGCCTGCCGCATCTTCGCCAGATAGGCAGTTGCCATGGTCATGCCGTTGTAGCGATAACGGTCACCACTACCATTGCTGACATAGGGTTCGACATTGTATTGTGCCCAGTCCGCCGGCTGGTGTGATTGCGAACCATCCCAGATTGCCCACAAGCTGAACAGTCCCAGGTAGCCGCTAATGGCCGGGCCATAGGTTTCAGCCCCGCCATCCATGCGTTTGATGGTATTTGCCAGGGCGATATTCTTTTGCAGCACATCGCTGACCGTGGTCACCTGGGGATACAGATTGGCGTGGGTGCCGCTGTCGCCACTGCTGGTGGCCCAGTGATGCCACAGGTCTGGCTCATTGTCGAGTTCGTAACCCTTGATGCCGCTGGCAGTCGCTGCGGCACCGTACTGCTGCACCAGGAAATTGATTTCTTCATCGATATACACCACCCCATCCGTCAGGCCTGGTGTCAGGCTCAGGGCACCAGCGGCAGCGGGCTTGTCATTGACAATGTCTACCCAGCGCGCAGCATCCAGATTGGCCGGCCCAGCCGTGTTTTGCCATAACTGGGAATTATTGCAGGTAGAAGGTGGATTTAAATTAACGATATCTTTTGGCAGCTTGCCAGCGGCAGGCAACTGCAACAGGGAATACGTACCCAGCACCAGTGACTGGTCATGAAAACTCTTGAGGGCAGCGCCAGGCACATAATAAGCCAGCCCGGCAGCCTGGTTGGGGTCACCGGCACCGGTCATGGCGCTCACGCCAGCATTGGATGAATTGCACCAGTCAGCGCCTGAATTGCTGACACCATTTTCCCAGTTATAGCTGGTCATATTGTTGCCGCCAAGACGGCGCGAGCGCAAGTTCAAGCCTTGCAGACTAGCCAAACCACCCTGATTTGCCAGGCCTGCACGGTTGCTACCGTCGGCATAAGCGTTATATCCATAAATCAGCGGACTGATGGCTTTGCGCTCAGCCTGGGTGTCGATAGAAAACGTGACATTCTGTGCCGAGGATGTCGAAAATTCTGCCGAAATAAAAAGAATTGCAAGAACTTTGCAAACATTGACTTGTCTCATCATGACTCCTGGCCTGCCACCGCACCATTTCCAATTGGAAATATTAAAGCCAAAGTATGCCAGAAGTTTGCCGCCCGCCATCGGCAAAAAACTCATATTGTTTAACAATTGGCGCAATTTTTGCCGTTTTATTAACCAGATTTGCGGCATATTTGATACAAAAACTCAAAACCACTCCCGTTCTCTTATATCCAGACAAATTCCAGACAACTACCAGACAAAAATGAGACTTTCGACACTTGCGCTTACCCTCAGCCTGGCCGGCCTGATCACTTCGACATCCCTGCAGGCACTGGCCGCGCCGGCCTATTATCGTTTCCCCAGCATACGCGCAGACGCAGTGGTATTTACTGCGGAAGGCGATTTATGGAAAGTGGCAAGTAGCGGCGGGCAGGCACAAAGGCTGACCACGCACCCGGCGGCAGAGATCTTGCCTGCCATCTCGCATGACGGCAAATGGCTGGCATTTTCAGCCGCCTATGAAGGACCGACTGAAGCCTACGTCATGCCCATGAGTGGCGGTGTGCCCAAGCGCATCAGTTTTGAAAATGACCAGGTAAACGTATTGGGCTGGACCACCGGTGGCGAAGTCCTGGTCAGCACGCTGAACAGCACTGGCCCCTCTTCCCATCGCGTGGTCGCTGCCATCAACCCGCAGACCATGTTGCGCCGTGTCTTCCCGGTGGCCGATGCGAATGAAGCGGTGCTCGACGATAGCGGCAAATACCTGTACTTCACCCGCTTTGGCCTGCAAATGACGAATGACAATGTCAAACAGTATCGTGGTGGTGCCACGGCACAAGTCTGGCGTTATGACATCCAGGCCAAGACCGAAGCCACCCAGCTGTTTAGCGGCGACACCAGCAATAACCGCCGCCCCATGTGGTGGAAAGGCCGCCTGTATTTCGTCAGCGACCGCAACGGTGCTTTCAATATCTGGAGCGCCAGTCCCGATGGCAGCGATGCCCGTATGCTGACCCAGCACAAGGAATGGGAAGTACGCAACGCCAGCCTGGGCGATGGCAAGATCGCCTATCAACTGGGGGCCGACCTGCGCGTGCTGGATATCGCCACTGCCAAGGACGAACTCATCAACATTGACCTGGTATCTGATTTTGACCAGCAGCGCAAACGCCAGATCAAGACGCCACTGGAATACCTGACGAATGTAGAAATATCCGGCAAGGAAGAACGCCTGCTGTTCACCGCCCGCGGTCGCGTAACGATAGCCAGCACCGGCCCGCAACGCCGCATCGACTTACCGATTCCAGAAAATGCACGCGCCCGCGAAGCCATTTTTTCGCACGATGACAAGTCGGTATTTGCGATTGTCGATACCAGTGGTGAAAATGAAATATGGAAATTCCCGGCCAATGGCGTAGGCAAGCCAGAAATGCTTACCACCAATGGCAGCGTCTATCGCTACCACATCTTCCCTTCCCCCGACGGTAAGTGGCTGGCACATACCGACAAACGCGGCAAACTGTGGCTGCTGGATCTGGCGACAAAAACCAATCAGGTGATTGATGATGCCGGCAAAATCGGGGCTGAAAGACAGGAGGAAGTCGTCTGGTCGCCAGACAGCAAGACCATCGCCATCGTCAGAGCCGACAATAAAATGCAAAGACCGCAGATAGGTCTGTATGCGCTGGACAGCAAGCAATTGCACTTCGTCACCAGCGACAGATACAACTCGCACAACCCTGTGTTTTCACCGGATGGTCACTGGCTGTACTTCTACTCTGAACGCAACTTCCAGGTCAGCAATCGCGCGCCCTGGGGTGACCGCAACATGGGGCCGCATTTTGAAAAACGCACCGGCATTTACGCACTGGCCCTGCAGACTGGCACCCGCTTCCCGTTCAAGGCAGATGATGAACTGAACAAGACGCCAGACAAACCGGCAGACAAAGCCACAGACAAGAGCACTGATAAAGCCGTCGACAAATCAACTGACAAATCGACTGACAAATCGACTGACAAGCCCAGCGAAAAATTAAACGATAAGTCAAACGATAAATCAAATGATAAGGTGGCTGAAAAAACTGCTGACAAGGCCACAGACAAAACCGAGGATAGCAAGAAGCCGGCAAAACCTGTCCTGCCCGCGATTCAATACAGCGGTCTGGCAGACCGGCTGTACCAGGTGCCACTGGCCTATGGCAATTATCGTGAACTGGCGTTGGATGACAAGCGCCTGTATTTTACCGAGCTCGACGGCACCGATGGCAAGGCCACACTGAAAACCCTGGCCATCAGCAAAACTGCGCCGCAACCGGACATTTTTGCGGGCAATATACGTCAGTTTGATTTGTCTGCCGACAAAAAGCATGTGTTTTATCGTGTGCACAGCACCACTGGCCCGGGTGATTTCATCATCGTTGAAGCCGGTGCCAGACAACCGTCCGACATCAGCAAGGCCAAGGTCAACATCAGTGACTGGAGTTTCTTCCTCAGCCCCAAACTCGAATGGCAGCAAATGTATGCCGATGCCTGGCGCATGCACCGCGACTTTTTGTTCGACGATAAAATGCGCGGCGTCGACTGGAACAAGGTGCGCAGCAAATATGCACCGCTGGTCGAGCGCGTGACCGACCGCGCCGAATTGAATGACGTACTGGGACTGATGGCCAGTGAAGTCAGCACCCTGCATTCACAAACCCGCCCGGGCGATGTCCGCCGCGTGGCGGCAGAAGGCCAGGCTGCTTCGCTCGGTGCCGTATTAAGCCGTACCAATGCGGGCTATCGCATTGATCATATTTATCATACCGAACCGGAATTGCCATCCGAACGCACCCCGCTGTCGCAACCGGACCTGGATGTCAGGGAAGGCGACATCATCACCGCCATCAATGGCCAGCCCGTGCTGGAAGCGCGCGATATCTCGGACCTGTTGACCAACCAGGCCGACAAGCAGGTATTGATGCATGTCAGGCGTGGCGACCAGGCAGTCCGTGCCGTTATTGTCACGCCGGTGAATATGATGAAACACGCGAATCTGCGTTACAGCGACTGGGAACAAAGCCGTAGCGAACGGGTCAACAAGCTGACCCAGGGCCGCATCGGCTATCTGCATCTGCGTGCCATGGGAGTGCAAGACATCAATAGCTTTGCCCGTGATTTTTACAGCAATATCGACCGTGATGGCCTGATCATCGACGTACGACGCAATCGCGGTGGCAATATCGACAGCTGGATCATAGAAAAACTCTTGCGCAAGGCCTGGGCATTCTGGTCCACACCAACGTCTGCGCCGTATGTCAACATGCAGCAAACCTTCCGTGGCCATCTGGTGGTACTGGTGGATGAACTGACTTACTCTGACGGCGAAACCTTTGCCGCTGGCGTCAAGGCATTGAAACTCGGCCCACTGGTCGGCAAACGTACTGCGGGTGCCGGCGTCTGGCTGTCGGACGGAAATACCCTGTCCGACAATGGCATGATCAGGGCTGCTGAAAATGCGCAATTTGGCGCGGATGGCCGCTGGCTGGTGGAAGGCGTAGGCGTGATCCCGGATGTCGAAGTTGACAATCTGCCGCATGCCACCTTCAACGGCAAGGACCAGCAACTGGAAACCGCCATACAGTTACTGGAAAAGAAACTCAAGGAACAACCGGTCAAAGCGCTGCTACCGCAAGCTATTCCGTCCTTAAAATAAGTACTGAAAGCCAACATGAAAAATCCCCGTAGCAATCGCTACGAGGATTTTTTTATTTCCAACAAGCCAAAAGTACCGTAGACAAAGTGTGTCAGCGTACGGACGTACTGCCAATGACCGAAGAGACTCATGTCTTGGGCATCAATCAGAATATGCCGCATAGAAAGCAGGCACAACATGAACATCTCGCCAGTCGCTTCCGTATCGATACCGGCACTACAAACTGCATCAGACTTCAGCCTGAATACAGTCAATGCACTGTCGTCGGGAGCGAGCGCTCATCAGAGTTTCCTGGATGCAATCCAAAGCAATAGTATTATCGTCGACGTTTCTACTTTGGGTGAATTGCTTGCCAGCACGACTCGCCTGCAGAGCAAAAACACGGCGCCAGTGGCGGTAAACGATGCAGTTATTCAGGCCGATACGAACCAGACCAAGCAGACTAAGCTGGATATGGCTCAACTCACGCTGATTGCAGAACTATTGGTAGACAGCTTTAACCGCTTCCAGGCAAGCAATTCCAGTCCTGCAGCGTATCCTTTGATACCGACTAGCAACGACAGCTTGCTACAAGCCATGAATGCCGGTACCTTGAACGCGGCTGGCGAAACTTTATTTGAGCAACTGGCGAAAATAGGTATCAGCTTACAAAATACCGCCCTCCCGGGTAATGACACGCTATTGACCCTGGATGTGGCAACATTTCAAAACGCACTGACGAAAGACCCGTCCGCGACAATATCCTTATTGACACAATCTTTACAACTCCTGGGAAATGCAGAGACCACCCTGATTATCCAAAATCAAGAATTTTCTTCAGGTAATATTTTCACTACCGCAAGCACCCAAAAGACAGCCCTTGCCACTACCAGCACCAGTGCCACGGACGCGACTGGCAACACCAGCCCTTCAAGCGTGACGAATACAAATGAGCTAGTTCCTGGCAACGCGGAGATTCTTCTCAATCAGGTATTGACGACAGAGGCACTCTTGTCAGCAATAGCCAGCACTAACAATCCCCCTGCTGAAATTTTGAATCCCAGTGTTGCATCAAATTCCAATGTTGTCATTGATCAGACTAAAGCTGCCAGCAGCATTTCACCAGCAAGCCAGGCCACTTCAGCAGAATTGCCAGTGACAAATGATGTAGCAATACTGGATCAAACTAATACGCCTGCCATAACAGAGCCGAATATAGTCTCACCAGCCGCGGTATCTTCACCTACAGCAGAAACCGGGAATCTCCCTGCTACCACGGCAGGCAGGGAAAGTACGGGTAGTACGGGTACGGTTAATCAAGCTCAGTCAAATGTATTGAACACGCCCGCCCTAGATACAGTCACACTGGATAACACAAGCAACTTGCAAGCAAACCAGGCATCGCTGAGCGAGCCTCCTGCGCCCCCCCTGTCAGTATCGTCACCGTCAGTAAACAGCTTGCCAGAAAATGACGTGGTAACTGTTCCCGTAAAATTGAACAATATTGTCGTCCCAGAGCAGATTGTCGTCGAAGACCAGATCACAGCCAATCAGGCAATCCGCTTTTCCGAAGCACTGCAAGCTAAAGTTGACCTGGCCAATGCGGCATCAGGCGCGAACAATACCAGGATCGATAGCTCACTTCCGCTGGTAAGCTTGCCTGCTGCAACAAACATTACTGCATCAATCCCCGCATCCATCCCAACACCAACAACCAATACCAGTATTCAGCCAAGCTCAGCAATGCTTGAGAATGCGGTGACCACTACGGCTACCAGCGTTAATGGAGTACAAACTGGAGTACAAACAGGAGCACCAACAGCCGTCAATCCCCTGATTGCTGCAGCAATAGCAGCTTTTCGAATGGGAGATGGAATTGAACAAAAGCTGACAAAAAGATGGGGGATGCCAGACACCGATGCGGTGACAGCACCAGAAGAGGTAACGGCAGTGCAACCAGTCAAACTGGACTTGCACGAGCGCCCATACAATCAGCAGCATGATACAGCAGCAGAGCATGCCTATCATCTGGCAGAAGACCTGGGACAGCCAGGAAAAAAGGGCAACACCGCAAGCATCATCAATCTTAACGCTTAGAACCTATTTACGATCTCAGGTCGTGCGGACCTGGATCTGACGTATTTATTCACTGCGATCTGCGGTTGTGCCAACAACTTCCTTATACGCATGCCAGGTTGCATGGCCAATGATGGGCATGATGATCAGGAAACCGAGGTTCCAGGTCATGAAACCCAGTACCACACTGGCGATAATGAGTGACGCCCATACCAGCGTCACTGGCACATTGACGAACAGGGCCACGCAGCTGATGATCATGGACGTGATGGCATCGGTGTCCCTGTCCAGCATCAGCGGTATGGATACCCAGCTAATCGCAAATACCAGGCTGGCGAAAATAAAACCTATACACAGGTAGACACCCAGGAATTCCAGGTTATTCAGGGAAAAAAGCTGCGCCAGAAAACCATGCATGGTGGGCATGCCCTTGTTATAGAACAAAGCAAAGATCACCAGCGAAGCGCGCGCCCACACCATCATGATGACGGCCAATACCAGCGCCAGTACACCGATATTGCTCCAGCGCCCGCGCATGGAAAACACGCTGCCCAACAAACCCGAACGAATATTTTCCAGGCGGCGGCTGATATCGTATAAACCCAGCGCCAGCAAAGGGCCTACCAGCAGGAAACCACAGGTCAGGGCAGACAGATATTCAGGTGCATTATTCAATATCAGTTTCAATACCAAGCCCATGGCAGCAAAGCAGACGCCATAGAATAAGCTGGCGCCACCGGATGCACGAAAATCTTGCCAGCCCATTTTCAGCCAGGCGAAAGGACGCCATATTCCCACCCGCCGCAAGGGTGGGAAAACTGCCTCGTTGTCGATCACGGTCTTGATATCGGGTGGAGCGCTATCTTCGTCCCTGCCTTGATTGCTCATTAGCTGTCCCCACTTATTATGATCGTTTGACTGATATCCTAAGTCAGGATGGGTAGCATGGCAATGCTTGTCGCCAATACTTAAGCCTGACTCATTTCAATTTGTCGTGCAAAAAACTTGTCAGGGCAGACGACAATTCGGGGGCCGGTGGCAGGCTTGGGTCACCATAGGAAGCTATTTGCTGACTCATGTCGCCAGTCACAATCTTCAGTACATGATTCATATTGTGTACCAGCAGTTGCGTAGCGTCTGGTTTGGCAGCTTTCAGGGCAGTCAATTGTTTTGCGTCGACCTGTATGTCATTGTCACCTTGCAACAGCAAGACCGGGCAATTCAGCTTGCCGATTTCGTTTTCCGGGGTATAGCGAAACCAGGAAATCAGATAGGGTTGTACGCTGTCACGATATAAAGCTTTCAGTTCTGGCGGTACATCACTGACCAGTTTCCCGGCTTGCAGGGCGCTGATGATCTCTTCATTTTTTTGTGCCAGCAAAGGCGGCAATTTGCCCTGGAATTGCTGACGCAATATGTCGCCTGCATTTTTTGCCGGGCCAGCAATCGATATCACTGCCCTCACCTGTTCCTGCTGTGCCGACAGGATGGCAATCAGTGATCCCTCGCTATGACCGAGCATGGCCACCCCAGAAAAACGGGCGTCGGCTTTCAGCAACTTCAGCCAGGCAACCGCATCCTGGACATAGGTTTCAAAACGCAGGGCCGATTCGCTGGTGGCCGCCGCAGCGCTGGCTGCAATACCGCGCTTGTCAAAACGCAGAGACGCAAACCCGGTTGCGGCCATATCTTGCGCCAGCATTTTCAGGGAATTGTTTTTACCCTTCATGCCTGCGGAATTGCCATCCCTGTCTGTCGGCCCGGACCCGGCAATGATCAGTACCACTGGTACTTTACCCTGACCAGCAGGCAAAAGCAGGCTGCCGGCGATCTTGCCGGTGTCGGTCGCAAGGACCATATCTTGTTCAGTCACGGACGGAGCAAGCTGAACTGGCAGGTCAGCGGCCACACCGACAGCACAGAAACTCAAACTGGCAATACCAATACTTAATACAGCAGATAAAATGAGGCGCATGGTTTTATAGGATAGATAAATTACATGGTAGTGGAATCAGGCACCGGCGCTTCAAGCGTCATGATTTCTCAAGGCTCTTTCGATGCGGCGATCAGGTATCAGCCAGATCATGGCCATGCTGACGTATAAGGCCATGGAAACCAGCGGATACCAGAACGCCAGGGGAATTCCTGTTGCATAGGTAATCGGCGATAGCTTGCCCTTCCAGTCGGTGCCGACGGCTTTTTTCAAAATCGAATCCGGTCCCTGGGTCGCAATGATCTGCTGCTGCAAAATAAAATAGGCGATGGCAGCCAACAGCAAGACCAGGCCATACAACGCCACCGGGGCAGAGGCGAAATGGTTTTCACCTACCCAGCCAGATGCAAAAGGAATCAAGGATAGCCAGAACAGCAAATGCAGGTTCGCCCACAGAATGCCGCCGGTGACCCGGTGGCAGGTATGCAGCATGTGGTGGTGGTTATTCCAGTAGATGCCGACGTAGATAAAGCTCAGTACATAACTGAAGAATACAGGCCAGACCTGCAGCAAGGTATCCAGCGTACCGCCATGCGGCACCTTCATTTCCAGCACCATGATGGTGAGCAGGATAGCGATAACGCCGTCGCTGAATGCTTCCAGTCTGGTTTTTCCCATTATTAACTACCTCATCCTTTGGTTTTGTGTGTGTGATCGGATATACACTTCTACCGCCAGCAGCAAACTGCTACGGTGTTCGTGAGGAACCAGGATGTGCTGCGTCAGTCGCCATGGTATACCGGTCAGCGCCGATTCCAAAGTGCATTTCATCAGACAGCCTTACACCCTGACTCTCAGGTATGCAGCAATCGCCCGCCTGCAAATGACCAGTTTTCCCAGGCAGTTTCCCTGAAACAGACCATGATGTTTTCCGGATTCATGCTCTTGTCGCAGAGTCGCTTCATCAGGCTATCCAGTAATTTTTTCTTGACATTGACACTACGGCCTACCGACCAGAGTATCTCTATCAAGACAAAGTCCTGGTTACGGTTTTTATGCAAATCAGGATAATGCGGATCGAAACGAAAATTTTCTGTATCCAGTTCCAGGATGCGTTGAAACTTGTCCGTCTCCGGCACACCCGCTTCAACCAGTGCGGCATGCACGGCATTCAATACGGTTTCTTTGAAAAGCAGGGATTTGGGTTTGCAGACGGTGATTGTGACTAAGGGCATGATGTCTCCTTTCCACGCAAATTGTGGCAAGCAAGACGACGCAGGATGTGGTGTAACGTCGCCCGGCTGGCCTTAAGCTGAGGCAGCTCATTCCCTGTATTGGAATGAGTATTACCATTTTATCAAATTATTGAAAATAATTTCAGCTTTAGCAACAAGACGGAATCAACAGGCATCCAGGAACAAGATCACTGATCAGAATGTGTTGACCTAGTCAAGTACCCGGCACAGTGACAGCACGCTCCCCTGGTCCGGGCGCGCGGCACCGCTCAGCATGGTTTCGTAGACCTGACGCACATCGGCTTCGCCATAACCGTGGGTGACTTGCATCCATGGTTTTTCAGCGGCCATGACTGGCTGCATAAAGGCTTGCCATGCGTGTGCCAACCGGGTCTGTACACCACCCGGGCCCCAGTCTGTCATGCGTTTTTTAATTTGTGCCGGGGCAAAAAACAGGGTCGACCTGGCGCCCGGTAAATCGGATGCACCACTCAGTTCGTCCCAGTGGGTGCCACCCACGGCACAACTGTATTTCATATTGTCGCCAAAATGATGATGCAACTGGCTGCGTAATTGTCCGTTGCCTGCCATGTCCACATAGACTACTGGCTGGCCGGCTGCCAGCGTGGCGACCTGATCGTAACTGATCACCTGGTCATAGATACCCATATTGCGTACAAATTCGAGGTTCGCCGCCGAGGTCAGGCCGATGATCTTGCAAGCCTTGTCTTTGCGTAACGACAGCATGAATGCCAGGCCATACGCAGTTTTGCTGGAAGCGCTGGATATCAGCACAGATTGCGCACCAAAGAACTGATTGTCATCGAGAAAATCATCGATCATGAAGGAGGTGATAAACAGCGGTCGCAGCAAGACCTGCACATCTTCTGATTCTTTGGTGTAGCCCGGATCGGTCGTGGTCCTGACGTAGTGGTTATACAAGCCATGCATGGCCTGGCGATGTTCCGCCCCATCAGTAAAACCGGCATCCGACACCCTGGTGGCATTCACCGTCAGATGGGTCGCCATCGGGTAATAACCATAGAAACGTTCACCCACACCTACACCATCGGCCTTTGAGGCCAGCACATCGGCAAATCCCCAGACCGGGATATTGCCCCAGCCCTCTTCCGTAGGAAAGAAATTCCAGTATTGCATGGCCTTGCCAAAAGCGGCGTAAGTGACATTGTTGGAGGTAAAGGCAAAGCGGTCTATCTGCAGCAGCACCTGTCCGTCTTTCAGATCAGCCGGTTCTGGCACCTGTAGCGCTACAAATCTGGCGTCCGGCAAATTGCCTTTATTTACGATGAATTCTTTGGGCTGGATGGTCATGGTCTCGTTATCTGTTTTTTTAAAAAAATTAAGTATTACATGATTTTGCTATTTTTTCTGCGTCTTCAGTTTCATTTTAAATTTCCAGAAACACAATATTTCCCTCCACTTGCGCGCATCACGCTTCGCGCCGTTTTCAACACCGCTCACACCAAACTTCTGCAACCGGTCGCATAGCCGTTGAGAGCTGGCAGCGGCCTGTTTAGGCTCCATCTGTCGCACAAGCCACACCACATTCATCTCTTCCATCTGCACAGGAGCCTCATATGTCACTCATTCACACCACCGCCGGTAAAAAATTTATGCTGGCCAGCAGCCTGTTCTTTGTCCTGTCCACCCAGGCACTGGCGTTTTCAACTACCCAGTTCCAGACTGCTTTCCAGCAGTTCATACAACCCGCCAAGGGCAATGAAGAAAGTACCGCGACTGCCTTCAATGAATTGCTGAAGCAAGATCCGGCCAGTCCGCTGCTGATGGCCTATGCCGGTGCCAGCACCAGCAAACTGGCAACCACAACGATGTTCCCGTGGAAAAAAATGGCCTATGCAGAAGAAGGTCTGGCCATGCTGGAAAAAGCCCTGCAACTGGCAGCCAACAATGAGAATGCGCAGGGACATGGCAGCACGCCGGTCATACTGGAAGTCAAATTTGTGTCGGCAACCACGTTCTTAGCCGTACCCGCCTTCATGAACCGCGGCCCGCGTGGTATCAAATTGCTCAACGAGGTACTGGAACACAAACAATTCGAGAAGGCCGAACCGGGTTTCCGTAGTTCGGTACTGATGCGTGCCGCAGCCTTGGCCAATGAGCAAAAACGGCCTGAAGATGCCAAGCGCTACCTGGATGAAGCCGTCAAACAAAACCTGCCACAGGCAGAAGCCGCCAAAGCCATGCTGAAAGGGATTCCATCATGAGCCTGGCACCTGCGATTGAACTGCATGCAGTTCACAAAACCTATCGCCTGGGCGCCCATGTGGTCAAAGCCTTGCAAGGGGTAGACCTGTCACTGGCCCGTGGTGAGCTGCTGGCACTGACTGGTCCTTCAGGCAGCGGCAAGAGCACGATATTGAATCTGTGCGGATTGATCGACGATGCGGATGCCGGTGACATCTTGCTGAACGGCGTCAACATCGACCAATACAGCGAAACACAAAAAACACTGCAAAGACGCGACACCATAGGCTTTATCTTCCAGAGCTTTAACCTGGTACCGGTCATGACGGTGGCTGAAAACGTCGATTACCCGCTGTTCCTGACCGGTGTGCCGCTGGCAGAACGACGCGAACGTGTTGCCGCACAATTGAAGGCTGTCGGCCTGTATGAACATGCACAGCATTTGCCGGATGCCTTGTCGGGAGGCCAGCGGCAACGGGTGGCGATTGCCCGTGCGCTGATCAAACGACCCAGCCTGGTGATCGCTGATGAACCAACGGCCAGCCTGGATTCCCACACTGCTGATCAGGTGCTGGACCTGATGCGTGAACGCGGCCATGCCGAAGGCGTGGCTTTTGTCATCGCCAGCCATGACAACCGCTTGACTAGCCGCAGCGATCGTATCGTGTCCTTGCTGGACGGGAGACTGCAATGAAACAGAGCTGGATCAAATTTGCGTTTTATAACACCCTGCGCAATCGCCGCCGCTCCACGATTACTGTTGCCGTGGCCGCCCTGGGTACAGCAGCCATTTTGCTGGCAGGTGGCTTTGCGTATTCGACCTATGAAGGCCTGGCCCAGATATCGGCCCGCAGTACCGGCCACCTGATCATAGGCAAACCCCAGCATTTCACCAGTGACCAGGATGTGCCTTTGCAGTATGGACTGGACAATGCCGGCGACTTGAAAAACAAAATACTGGCAGACCCTGCCGTGCGCTATGTATTGCCCCGGATTGAATACAGCGGCCTGATCAGCAATGGCGATAAATCCACCATCATGCTGGCGGTAGGCATAGACCCCGATGCCGAATTTTCTGTCAAAGGCCCGACCCTGACAGTCAAGGAAGGCGAGCTGATACAGACGGATTCGACAGAAGCGGAAATCGTCCTGGGCGAAGCCCTGGCACGCAGTCTGAAAGCCAGGCCGGGCAGCAGCCTGACCTTGATGGCCAGCACCACCGACGGTGCGCTGAATGCGGTGGATGTCACGGTCAAAGGCCTGGTCTCAACCGGGGTACCGGATCTGGACAAGCGTCTGGTGTATTCGAATATCAAGACGGCACAAAAATTGCTGAATACGCAGCGGGTTTCCAGCCTTGGGGTGTTCCTGAATTCCATGGATGCAACCATGCCGGCCCAGGCCAGGCTGGCACAAGCTCTGCCCGGGTTGACGGTGCAAAACTGGCTGGAACAGGCTTTCTTTTACAAGTCAGTACGCGATTTGTATAACCGTATCTTTGGTGCACTGGGTGCCATCATCAGCTTTATCGTGGTGTTTGTGGTGGCGAATGCCATGGCCATGGCAATTATCGAGCGTACCCGCGAAATCGGCACCCTGCGTGCCATGGGTACTTTACCGGGGCAACTGACACGCAGTTTTTCTTACGAAGGCATGTTGCTGGGTGGCGCAGGTGCAGTACTGGGTGCGGTACTGGCAATCAGTGTGGCTTTGCTGTTGACGGTGTTCCCGGTGCAGATGCCACCGCCGCCCGGACGTTCCAGCGGCTATCCATTATTGATCAGTATTGATGCGGCGATGTATGCGATCACCATTTTCACGATGATTGCCTTGTCGATGCTGTCTTCTGCCGTGATCGCTCGCAAGACACTGCGCCAAGCGATTGTTGATGCACTGGCCCATAACTAAAAACCGGAAGCTACCATGAAAACCTATACACGCATCGCCATCCTGCTGCTGGCAAGCACCGCTGGTCTGGCCAGCGCAGATGAAGTCAGTGATTTGTTGAAAACCGCCGACCAGTTTCGCGTAGGCACAGAAAACATGCAGGTGGAAACCGAGATCACTACTTACGCCAAAGATGGCAGCAAGGAAAAGGAAAGAAATTATCTGGTGTTTTCCCAAACCAATCATCAATCACTGGTGTTGATGAAAAGCCCGGCAGAAAAAGGCCAAAAGGTCTTGATGCTGGGTGATGATTTCTGGATGCTGTTACCTGGCAGCCAGCGCCCGCTGCGCATTACGCCTATGCAAAAATTGCTGGGTGATGCCTCCATCGGTGACATTGCCACCATGAGCTGGGCCCAGGATTACACCGGCAAGATTATCGGCGAAGAAAAATGCAATGACAAACCCTGCCTGCATTTGAGCCTGAATGCCGTGCGCAAATCCGTGGCTTACCAGCGCATAGAACTGTGGCTGGGCAAAAGCCGGCATGAACCTGTGAAAGCAGATTTGTATGTGCAATCAGAAAAACTCGCCAAGCAAGCCAGCTTCATTCTCGACAAGCCGCAAGCACCGACTGCCGTCGCCGAAATGCTGTTGCTGGACCAGTTGAGCAGCCATAAAGAGACGCGGGTGCGCTATATCAGCCGCAAGCAAAAAACCGTGCCTGAACAATGGCTGAATCCCATGTTTTTGGCGAAAAACCCTAGCCTGGAGTAAGCATGTCTGACTTGACACATCATGCACGTGGCAGTGTGCTGGCTGTGCTGTTCTGCATCCCAGCGGTTGCCATGGCTGAAGAGGCCGACTTCAGCGGCCAGGTCCGGGGCTTGGTCAACAACATCAGCAGCAACAGTTCCAGCCAGCTCGCCATTGCGAATCAATTGGTTCCTGGCCTGACCAACAGTCATACGCAGTTGGCTGTCATGGAAACCGAGTTGCGTGCCAATGCCAAAGGTATCAATGCGGTCGCCACGGTGCAAGGGCAACTGAATGATGGCGGGCGTACCCAGGCCACGGCCTGGCTGAATGAATTGTATGGCAGCATGGGAGAGGGTGCCTGGCAATTCAGCGCTGGTAAAAAAACCATCGCCTGGGATGTCGGCTATGGCTTCAGGCCGAACGATGTGGTAGCGCAGGAAAAGCGCCGCTCACTAATCAGCAATACCATCATAGGCAAGCCTTTGCTCAGTGCTGAATACTTCGACGCGCATACTTCCGTGTCGGCGGTATGGGTCAACCCTGGTCACGCCGCGACTACCGATGTCGCGGATGAACAAGCGCTCGCCGCCCGGCTTTATCATCATGTCGGCGGTGTCGATTTGCATGGCTTTGCCCGTTACGGGCAAAACAATGGCGGCAGTGTCGGTGCCGCTGCATCATGGGTGGCGACCGATGAAATGGAAATGCATGCATCCCTGCGCTATATGCGGCACGACACCGGCCTGCGTATGAATGCCGACAACACGCTGTTGCAACGCAATACACCCTGGCAAAACAGTACGCAAAATAACATCGTGCAAGCCATGCTGGGTGCCAATTACACGACCGCATCGCAGCACAGTTTTTTCCTGGAAGTCTGGTGGGACGGTACTGCCTTGTCCGGGCGGGAATGGCAAGACTGGAACACGCGCAACCAGGCTTTGCAGAACAGTGCGACCAGCGTGAATCACCTGCCGCCAATGCGCCAGGTGATTGGCTATAACCTGGCCTGGCAAAATCAGGCGCTGTCGGCATCGGGCAATATCCGTCGCAAGAATGTTTTTGCACGCTGGAGCTGGCAAGAAAACAACTGGCAACCTTCACTGGATATCTTGTGGACGCCGGAAGACCATGGCCGCATCATCACGGCAGCCATGGGCTGGCAAGGCGACCGCATCAGTATCAACACTGGCTTGCGCCTGTATGGCGGCCCTGCCAGGGCGATACTGGCGCAATTGCCGGACAGCAGGATGGCCTATGTGTCTGCCACCTGGGCTTTTTGAAGCCGCAAGCCTGTGTTTAAGAACGGGTTTACGATCTTACTGCGCGGGCGTGATCGGAACTCATGCGCTGCTCAAAATGCTCATGTACTTAGAGTACATTCCGCTTTTTGCGCGGCTCTTCACCCCGCTGATGCAAGCACATTCGCTCGCTACAGATCGTAAACACGTTCTAAGCGATAATAGCGGCTTGTGCCATGATTACTGAAAGCCGCCTTATGTCGAAATCCTATGTTGATGCGAACTACCGTTTCATTGCCGCCAATCAGGAAGTGAATACCCGTATCGCCCAAAGACATCAGGCACTGACGCTGTATGTGACCCTGGTAGTGAGTCTGCTGGCGGCGCTGGTGGCCTTGAAACCGGGCGAGGCGACCAGTAAATTGCCGATAGAATGGCTGGTACTGGGTTTTCCGGTGGCGTCGATCTGCCTGGCATTCTTGAATTACAAGGCCGAACGTTCAATCACCAATCTGCGTCATTTCCTTGCTACCCTGGAAAGATTGGAAAACGCCCACCTGCATCTGCCCAGTTATAACACTGACCCGCGCTGGGCCAGGACAGCCAACAAGGCCAGGCGCTTTCAGGATTATGCCTGCGCGGTACTGGTTGCTGCAGCAAATGCAATAGGTCTGGGGGCGGTCGTGCATATTTACCCGGAGCGTATTGCGGCGAATCAGTTCGTTCTCTGGATCGGTGCCATCACCGCCCTGCTGTCACTGTTTGTTTTACTTTTCATGCCAGCCTGGAGTTATCAGCCAGATGATGAACCGGCCAGCAAGGGCGATACGCCAGCGCCCCCGGCAGAATCTGCGTGAGGCGACTGATCCATACGCACCGCATTGCGTCCTGAGAGTTTTGCCGCATACAGCATGCTATCGGCACGCTGGAACCAGGTATCGGTGTCTTCACCCGGCAGTTTTTTGGCGATACCGATGGAAACCGTTACCGGGTAATCACGCAGCAATTCTGTTTTTTCTACCAGTGCACGTAATTCTTCGGCAAAACGGGCCCCGTTGATGTGGTCAGCACCCATCGCGAGCACCACAAATTCTTCACCACCGTAGCGAAACAGGCTGTCAATGGCACGAATACGCCCACGCAGCAGCGAGCAGAAATTGATCAACACCTGATCCCCTACCGGGTGGCCGAACTGATCATTCACCTTCTTGAAATGATCAAGATCCAGGATCAGCAGACAGGCATTCACGTCGGAATGATCGTCGGCGCAAATTTCGTGCAACTTGCGGTCAAAGGCGCGACGATTGCCGACCCCGGTCAGGAAGTCTTTTTCTGCCTGCTGGTTCAGTTCGGAATGCTGCAGGTTAGTTCTATGGGAAAAAATGGCGGCAAACAGATTGATCAGTACCAGCGTCACGACTATGCTGGACAGATCCAGTACCGACATCGATCTGAACAAAATACCAATCAGGCACACCAGGGAAACTGAGTTGATCATCAGGGCTTCATTCGCGCGCAAAATGAAGAATGCGGCAATCATGGTGGGGTAGACCCAATACACGATGGCCAGCCCTTTGATATAGACGGCGGCCAGCATACCCAGGGAATAAAACACCGTGACGGCAATGCCTGCAAAGCGCACACGCCGGGTACGCCAGACAAACAGCATAATGCACAGCATGCCGGCAACAATCAACAGATCAACTGTTGCCAGCAGCCAGTTATTCTGGAGGATACGGATAATGCCGAAAGGAAGTATGCTGGGTATGCTCAGGCCGCAGAGCATCAGCAGGATGATTTCTTCTTTTGAGCGTTTTAAAAACATACTGAATTTCCCTGGCAGCTATGCTGGCGAGCAATCAGACATTTCACTTCGGCATAGTCAAGCTTGAGTTCAACATTAAGTCTGTCCGTTTCCAGACTAACTCAAGCAGGATGCATATGTCCAACACAAAACGATAGTGTTGGCATGAAAAAAACAGCTTTGAAGAATATTAATTCAGAATTCAGTGAAGCACCAGTTGCCATTCAGTCAGTAATATGCGGATGCAGCAATGCATACATCCAGAAATTGCCGGGCTTGCCACGTACCATGCGGAATGCCCTCAAGTACCCCTCGCGCTGAAAACCCAGTCGCTCCAGTACCCTGACAGAATTGGCATTGCCTTCCAGTACCGTGGCCTGTATGCGATTCAACCTGCCCTCGCCGAAGCCCCATTCACACAGGGCGCGGGCGGCGGCGGGCATGATGCGCCGGCCCCAGTATGCGGGAGCCAGGTCATAGGCCAGTTCTGCACTGCGATTGAGATCAGACATGGTATGGAAGCCGACTGTCCCTATCAGCACATCATCGGCCTTTCTGACGATAGCCAGCCGTATCGGTGAATTGACAGCGTCGGTTTCATAAATGGCAAGTTGGGGCAGCAAGTCATCTGCCGACTCCAGATTCCAGCTGGTATGGCGGATGGCGTTTGGGTTCTTCAGGTAGGCATACCATGCTGCTACATCACCGACACGTATATTGCGCAGCGTTAAATCGTCAAAACCCGGATCGGGGATGTTTGTTATCTGCATACAGGATATTGGATATCAGATATTGGCTATCAAAAAGTACAAGCAAATTTATTGTTTGGCGATCAGCTTGCGTACCACCGAATTGAATACTTCAACCATGTGCGGATCGAACTGGCTGTCGCTATTGGCATTGATTTCTGAAATGGCACTCAGCAGGCTACGCTTGTAACTGCGGTCTGAACGTTCGTTGGTGACCGAGCAAAAGGTATCAACGATGGATAATATGCGGGCACCAGGGTGAATCTGCTCACCCTGCAAGCTATTCGGATACCCGGAACCATCAAAACGCTCATGATGATCCAGCACCATGCGTGCCGCCTCATCCCAGCCACCAAAGCGCAACAGTATCTGGCTGCTGGTAACCACATGTTCCTGGATTTTTTTGACTTCTTCCTTGGACAGTATACCTTCCTTGTTAAAGATGCTATGTGGAATGAAGCTCATACCCACATCATGCATGAGGGAAGCGACTTTCAGTTGCTGCGCGTCGACACAAAAATTCAGCGCCTCATTCAGTGATTCTGTCAATTGCGCTACCTGGTCAGTGCGGTTCTTGCGATAGATACTGAGATTATCGATATGCGCCGCAAATTTGCGCATCAGGTCCATGTCAGCCGGTAAATCCAGCCCTACCTTCGGGTTTTTTGACGCGCTGTCATTGTTTTCAGCCTTGCCATCCAGCAAGGCAATGGCGTCCGTGAAGTGCTGAGACTGGAAACCATAGATACTGTTTTTTTGCAGTGCATCACACAAGTCATACAACTGTTTACGCCGTATGTCGCTGGTAAAGCCACGGGAAATCAAATCATTCAATAAATCTTCGACTTCATCGGTCGCCAGCAACAGGAATTCACCCAGTTCGCGGAAATAAGGATCCTGGTTCGCGCGAACTCTGGCGACGATTTCCTCTATACGGTGCAGTAAATCGGTGAAAGGCCCCAGTCCCACCATCTGGCAATTACCCTTGAGCGAATGCATGGCACGGAACAGGCGGTGGATAAAGGCCGTACCGCCGCCACTATTGAGTTCCTTGACGCAAGCCTCGGCTTCTTCACATGCCTCACGTGTGCAATCGACAAAATCGTCAATGACAGTGCGTTCCATGGCCAGAAATTCCGGACAGGTAAAAGTATCGGCGCCGTGCGGTGTATTCATTGTGGAGCGTTCCTGGTTGTCCTGCGTCAGTCAAAATGTTAATTACTATTAATTCCTGAAGTGTAGTGGCAGTTTTGCCTGTCGTGTCATAGGAGTCAAAAATTTACCCAAAGAAACATTAACTGAATTGCAAATAATTTGCTAAAATAAACACTAATAATGAATTTTTTGCATGTATACCACTCACTCATACAGTAAAGCATTCGGATCTGAACAGATAATCCATATCGACTTATCATGAAAACCAAAATACTGAAAATCGCCACCCCGGTGTGGCATATGCTTCCCAGACAGTTCCGGGAAACCGGTTTGGCAGCACGAATACGACAGCAATTCATACCGGCCCCCGAGCCTGAACTGATACCAGTCATACCAGAACCCGTACTTGAGTTACCTGCAGAAACACCCGTAGCAGACGCGCCAAACACTATCGAATTCATTCAGGCATGGCAAGACCGTTTGACTGCCAGGCATGATTATCTGCAAGATCCCGCCCTTCCTCTTCCTCTTTCCAGCTTGCTAAAATCGTCGATGTGTACAGAGCAGGTCATGCGTTCTGAAACCTTCCAGTACTGGACCGTGCGCATGGGCGACCGTCCAGGGCATATGCACAGGAAAATTTGGGAATGGGCGTTTATTACCCAGGCCCTGAAAGAACGCGGCATGCTTCAGGCCGGGCAACTGGGGCTGGGTTTTGCAGTGGGCACTGAACCACTGACTGCCCTGTTCGCCGCCCACGGTGCCAGTATCGTGGCGACCGATCTGTTCACAGAAGAAGCGCAGGCCAAGGGTTGGGTAGAATCGACCCAGCACGCGAATGGCTTTGAAGCCATCAATCAGAGAAATCTGTGTGATGAAAAAGAGTTGCACAGGCTGGTCGAATTCAAGTTTGCCGATATGAACAATATCAGTGAAGAACTGCATGGCAAATTCGATTTCCTCTGGTCTTCATGCGCATTTGAACATCTGGGTTCTATCGAACATGGCAAGAATTTTGTCTACAATGCCATGCATTGCCTGAAGCCAGGCGGGTTTGCCATCCATACGACCGAGTTTAATATGTCATCCAATGACGACACGGTAGACAGTGGCGCAACCGTACTGTTCCGCAAGCGTGATATTGAAGAAATCATCAGCACCTTGCAGGCACAGGGCCACCAGATAGACATAGACTGGGATGAGGGTGATGGTTACGCTGACGGCCATGTTGATCTTGCACCCTACATACAAGATACCCATTTACGCCTGCAGATAGAAAAATATGTGGTGACGTCGATCGGTTTGATCGTACAAAAAGCGCTTTAAAAATGATGAAAAAAAAATCCTGAAACCTTGTTGGTTTCAGGATTTTTTTAATTCAACTACCATCTCTTATTCAGCAAACACCCTGGTCGCAGGAGTGATACTGACGGCTTCCGCCTTGATGTTCAACTTGCGGTTACCAATGACGAGGTCTTCATCCAGCAATTCCCTGGGTTTTTCCGAATTGTATTTGATCGCAGAAAAACCATCGGATACCAGTTTGTCTTTCAGGCCCGCCGCATCTTTGGCGATCATGACCACCGACATGTTTTGTGCCGACAGGTGTTTTTTCATGGCAGCATTGACATCGGCAAGACTGAGTTTAGACAAATTATCGCGCATCATTTTCGTGAACTCTGGCGTGCGATACCATTGCGCATCCAAGGCATAACCCAGTTGCTGGTCTTGCGTTGCCGTCATCATGAAGACATTCTTCATCAGGTAAGTACGGGTGATTTCAAACTGTTCTTTGCTCAATCCCTGGTTCACCATCTTGTCGAGTTCAGCGACGGCGACACGCAGGGCCATGTGGGCATTTTCAGGCGCTACCGGGCGTATCCAGATTTCAAACAACTGCGACTGACGGGCACGATTTGGCGTCGGGAAAGACAAGAACATACCACCCGGGAAGGCCTCGATATACGCATAATCACCGTAATTCATCCCACGTATTTCGCGTATGCGCTGATACAGGTGGGAAGAACTGGAACGATGCTCACCCAGCCAGGTTTTCGCCAGCCACAGTGCCGCAAAATCAGGATGTGAACGGGTGACCGCAATCGGAAAGCCCATGGAAATCGCTGTTGCCCGGGTATTCTTTTCTATGATTTCAACTTCCATGCCCTGGCTGACTTTGCCAACCGGTGCAGCAATCGCAGCCACGCCAGCACCATCGGGCAATTTGCTCAGGGCTTGCTTCAGGCTGGTCACCATGGCGTCAGATACGTCACCAGAAATACCTACCTTCAGTGCACCTGTGGTATACGCTTTTTTCCAGAATTGTTTGACATCATCCAGGGTAATGGCGTCTATACCTTTGACCGTTCCCAGCACCGGGTGAGCGTAGGCAGAACCAGCAAATACATTGGTCTGCAAACGTTCTTTGGCAAATTCTTCTTCGTTATTGTCTTTCAGGTCCAGCAACAAGGCATTTTTCTGTTCATCCTTGATACGGCGGAAGTCTTCTTCACGGAAGCCGGGTTCCAGTAATTGCGGCAAAGCGATCTGGATGAATTCCTTCCATTTTTCCTTGTGCACGGAACCGCTGAAGCTGGTCATTTCCTTATCCGTCTGGGCCGAGAAACTGGCTGCCAGCGGGAACAGAATTTTCTTGACTTCATCGATCTTGCGCTCTTTGGAACCAGCACTGTCTATCATCGCCGCCGTCATTCTGGCCAGCCCTTCCTTGCCTGTCGGGTCTTGTGCCGAACCGGCAGCAAACACCAGCTTGAAGCGGATTTGCGGCAACTTCGATGCCTGCACCAGTACGTCAAACTTGCTATCCACAGGCTGGTCATTGAAACTCGCCAGTTTCGGCAAGCTGCTCAACTCCGTTGGCAAGGCAGTATTGGACAGGCTGGTGACGACCATGCCATCGTCAATCAGGTATTTTTTGGCGACCGCCTGTAAATCTGCAGGCGTCAGGCTATCAATCACTTGATAAAACTGATTGATGGTGGCGTAAGAGCGTTTGTAATGGACAAAGCGTGCCAGGGTACCAGCGATCTGGTCGGTGTTATCGAGGCTGCGTATCAGGCCATATTTGAGTGCGGACTTGGCGTCGGCCAGTTCCTGCCCGGATAAAGGTGTCTGGACAATGCGGGCGATTTTTTGCAGGATGGCGTCACGCACATACACGGTATCTTCTGCCTTCTTGACGCGCGCACCTATGGTCGCCAGGCCGGGATCTACACTGGGAGGTGTGAAATCAAATAACTGATCGACCTTTTGTTCATCCTGCTGCAAGCGCTTATAGATATCCGAAGTACTGCCGAAGGACAAAGACAGCAACATGCTCAATGCTGCGTGTTCCTTGTTCGTCACGGAAAAAGCCGGTGCATGGAAAGAAACAGCGACATACGGCAAGGTCGGGCTAGGCCACGGCACATGCTTGTACAGGGCACCCGTGGCTGGCGGTTCGGCCGGCACTGGTGCCTGCGCTTTACCGCGCTGCCACTGGCCCCAGTATTTTTCTATCAGGGCAATGGCGGATTTGGGTTCGACATCACCGGCCACGATGATGGTGGTGTATTCCGGCCGGTACCAGCGATCAAAAAAGGTCTTGGAATACGCATATTGATTCGGCATGTCCTCAATATCCTTGAGGAAGCCCATGGTCGTATGTTTATAAGTATGTTTCTGGAAAGCCGTATCACGCATCACTTCCAGCAATTTGCTGATGGGATTGGCGCTGTTTTTATTGTATTCACCCAGCACGGCGCGTGATTCGGTTTTGAAGTCGCTTTCGCTATAGGACAGATGCTGGAAACGATCTGCTTCAATTCTCAATACCGTTTCCAGGTCTTCCTTGGAAAAGGTCGTGTGGTAATTCGTCAGGTCATCGCTGGTATAGGCATTCTGACGTGCGCCAGTGGCGGTCAGGATATCCTTGTACTTGTCTGCCGGGATTTCCCTGGTACCACGAAACATCATATGTTCAAAGAAATGCGCGAAACCGGATTTGCCAGGTTCTACCTCATTGCGTGAACCAGTCTGTACCGGAATCTGTACCGATACGATATTCGGTAAACCGGTAGGCACGATGATGATTTTCAAACCATTTGGCAACAGCTTTTCCGTCGCCTGGAATGGCAATACATCTTTGCTGCCCGCTGCTTCCTTGACAGATTTGTTTGCAGGCCTGACGCCACTGGTGCCTGAATCTTGCGCTTGCAGGGGTAGGGCAAGGCCAGTCAGTGCCAGAGTCAGGGTCAAAGCAAGGGGTGAAACCGGCATGGCAGGTAGCATGTTTTTCATTTTTTCTCCGGATAAGGAAATCATTGAGGTAGATGATATTGTCGTCATAAGACTGCAAATGCAAGAACAAGTTCAGCAAATGCGCAGTCCCTTGGACAGCGCCACAAAAGCAAAACCCCCGCTGCAGTTTCCTGAAACGGGGGTTTTGATTGCCATCTTACTATTTACCGTCAAGACGCCTTATTTCTTGCGCTGGGGTGGCAAGTCAGTACAGACACCTTTATACACTTCTGCCGCCATGCCTATCGATTCACCCAGGGTAGGATGGGGATGGATGGTCTTGCCGATATCGACTGCATCCGCACCCATCTCGATTGCCAGGGCGATCTCACCTATCATGTCACCGGCGTGCGTGCCGACCATGCCGCCACCGACGATGCGTTTGGTTTCAGCATCGAACAGCAACTTGGTGAAGCCTTCATCACGCCCGTTCGCCACTGCACGACCAGAAGCCGCCCATGGGAAATGACCTTTTTCCAGCTTGACACCCTTGGCCTTGGCTTCATCTTCGGTCATACCTACCCATGCGACTTCAGGGTCGGTGTAAGCAACCGATGGAATCACGCTGGCATCAAAGTAAGCTTTTTCACCCCTTGCGGCTTCGGCTGCCACATGGGCTTCATGCACGGCCTTGTGTGCCAGCATGGGTTGGCCTACCAGGTCGCCAATCGCAAAGATATGCGGCACATTGGTACGCATTTGCTTGTCAACATTGATGAAGCCACGCTCAGTCACGGCGACGCCAGCCTTGTCGGCAGCAATCTTCTTGCCGTTAGGGCTGCGGCCTACTGCCACCAGCACCAGGTCATAGACGTGGGGCGCGGGCGCAGTTGCACCTGCTTCGGCAGCTTCAAATGTGACCTTGATACCTTCAGGTAGTGCTTCAACGGCAACCGTTTTGGTTTTCAACATGATGTTGTCAAAACGTTTTTCATTGAATTTTTGCCAGACCTTGACCATGTCACGGTCCGCGCCCTGCATCAGACCATCCAGCATTTCGACGACATCGATGCGGGCACCCAGGGTTGAATACACGGTCGCCATTTCCAGACCGATAATGCCACCACCGATAACCAGCATGCGCTTAGGTACCTGGCGCAATTCCAGCGCGCCGGTACTGTCAACGATACGCGGATCAGCCGGTACGAAAGGCAGATTCACCACAGAAGAACCCGCAGCGATAATTGCTTGCTTGAACTGTACGGTTTTCTTGCTGCCATCAGCCGCGGTGACTTCAATATGGTAAGGGCTAAGGAACTGGCCTACACCCTGCACGACATTGACCTTGCGGGCCTTTGCCATACCTGTCAGGCCGGTCGTCATTTTCTTGATGACGCCTTCCTTGTAGCTGCGCAATTTGTCGATGTCAATTTCCGGCTTGGCAAACGTCACGCCGTGTGCCCCCATGGATGCAGTTTCATCAATCACCGCTGCGACATGCAACAGCGCCTTGGATGGAATACAACCTACATTCAGGCAAACCCCACCGAGGGTGGAATAACGCTCCACCAGCACGGTATTCATGCCCAGGTCAGCAGACCGGAAAGCTGCTGAATAACCACCAGGACCAGCGCCCAGCACCATCATGTCGCATTCGATATCAACTTTGCCGGTGTACCCGGAAGCGATTGGGGCTGGCACCACAGGTACTGCAGGTGCTGCTGGCGCTGCAGCAACTGGAGTCGACGCTGCTGCCGGAGCAGCCTGACCTGCCGCCTCAACCAGCAACAGCAAGCTGCCTTCGGCCACCTTGTCGCCAACCTTGACCTTGATTTCTTTTACCTTACCGGCGTGGCTGGATGGAATTTCCATACTGGCCTTGTCCGATTCGACGGTGATCAGGGACTGGTCGACCTTGATGCTGTCGCCGACCTTGACCATGACTTCGATGACTTCAACTTCCTTGAAATCACCAATATCAGGCACTTTAACTTCGACTATGCCTACCGGCCCGGCGGGCGTTGCTGCAACAGGGGCTGCGGCAGGTACTGAAGCTGGTGCAGGAGCAGCGGCAATTGCTGGAGCTGCCTGAGCCGCTGGCGCTGCACTTGCCGCAGCACCTTCCGCTTCAATCACCAGCAACAAACTGCCTTCGGCAATTTTGTCGCCCAGCTTGACTTTCAATTCCTTGATGACACCGGCATGGCTGGATGGGATTTCCATGCTGGCCTTGTCAGATTCGACAGTCACCAACGATTGATCGACCTTGATGGTATCGCCCACCTTGACCAGCAATTCTATGACTTCAACTTCCTTGAAATCACCGATATCGGGTACTTTGACTTCGATTGTGCTCATGGTCTGTCTCCGTTCACAGCAGGGTTTTACGCAGATCAGCCAGCACATCAGCCAGATAGGCGGTGAACTTGGCAGCCATGGCACCGTCAATGACACGATGATCGTAAGACAGCGACAAAGGCAGCATCAGGCGTGGCTGGAATTGCTTGCCATCCCATACCGGTTTGATACTGGATTTGGACAAACCCATGATCGCCACTTCAGGCGCATTGATGATAGGCGTGAACGCCGTGCCACCGATGCCACCAAGTGAAGATATCGTGAAGGTTGCGCCCTGCATGTCAGCAGGTTTCAGTTTGCCGTCGCGTGCCTGGGCAGACAATTCACCCATTTCGACCGCAATTTGCGACAGGGTTTTCTGGTCTGCGTTTTTGATGACAGGTACGACCAGGCCATTCGGCGTATCGGCTGCAAAGCCGACGTTGTAATACTGCTTGAGGATCAGGTTTTCACCCGCCGCATCAAGCGACGAATTGAATGCCGGGAATTTCTTCAATGCGGCAACACTGGCCTTGATCACAAAAGCCAGCATCGTCAGTTTGACGCCGGATTTGACCAGGGCTTCATTCGAGGATTTGCGGAATTCTTCGAGGTCAGTAATGTCGGCTTCATCAAACTGTGTGACATGCGGGATCATTACCCAGTTGCGGTGCAGGTTTGGACCACTGAGTTTTTTGATGCGTGACAAAGGTGAAGTCGTGGTCGCGCCAAACTTGCTGAAATCCAGCGATGGCCATGGCAACAAGTCGAGCCCGACACCACTGCCATTTTTTGCCGGAGCAGAAACCGCAGAGACAGCTGTACTGCCTGCCATGATGCCTTTGACGAAGTTTTGTACGTCTTCCTGGGTGATACGGCCTTTTTGACCGGAGCCGGCAACGCGGCCCAGATCGACACCCAGTTCACGCGCAAATTTGCGTATGGATGGTGAAGCATGCGCCTTGCCTGCACTGGCAGTTGCGACTGGTGCCGCAGACGCGGCCGGTGCTGCAGCAGCGGCTGGAGCAGGAGCAGCAACCACAGGAGCTGGCGCTGGGACTGTCGGTGCAGCAACAGCCGCAGCGGGTGCTGCCGCAGGAGCAGCAGCGGCACTTGCAGCAGCATCCACGACCACCAGCAAGGAACCTTCAGCCACCTTGTCGCCTACTTTGACTTTAATTTCAGTCACCACGCCGGCATGGCTTGATGGAATTTCCATGCTGGCTTTATCTGATTCTACGGTGATCAGTGACTGATCGACCTTGATGGTGTCGCCGACTTTGACCATCAGCTCAATGACTTCCACTTCCTTGAAATCACCGATGTCCGGCACTTTGACTTCTACGCTACTCATAATTTTCTCCATTTACACCCTCTTTTTCGAGAGGAGGGTTAGTGTGGGGATGGATTCTTATCCGCCCTCAGGCAAGATGCCAGAGGGAGGACATGTCAGTGGGTGTCAAACGTCAAAATTACACAGTCACCGGATTTGGTTTATCAGCATTGATGCCATATTTTGCAATCGCCTGAGCAACGACGGAAGCCGACAGTGCACCTTCATCTGCCAGCGTCTTCAATGCAGCAATCACCACGAAGTAGCGATTGACCTCAAAGAATTCACGCAATTTGGCGCGTGAATCAGAGCGACCAAAACCATCCGTACCCAAAACTTTATAGCTACGGTTTTTGGGAACGAAAGCACGCACTTGTTCAGCAAAGGTACGCATATAGTCTGTCGCCACGACGATAGGACCAGTCGTGTCTTTCAGGCACTGGGCGATATACGGCACGCGTGGTTCTGCCGTCGGGTGCAGCATGTTCCAGCGTTCTGCATCCTGGCCATCACGTGCCAGCAAAGTGAAGGATGGTGCAGACCAGACATCGGCGGCAATACCCCAGTCATTTTGCAGCAGTTCGGCACCGGCAATCACTTCACGTAGGATGGTGCCGGAGCCCATCAGTTGTACGCGGTGCTTGGTGGTCTGTTCAGATTTTTGCAACTGGTACAGGCCCTTGATGATGCCTTCTTCCTGGCCCGCTTTCAGACCTGGGTGGCTATAGTTTTCATTCATCAGGGTGATGTAATAGAACACATCTTCCTGGTCAGTCACCATACGGCGCAAGCCATCATGCATGATGACTGCCACTTCATGCGCAAAGGTCGGATCGTAAGGAATACAGTTAGGAATAGTGGAAGCCAGTACATGGCTATGACCATCTTCATGCTGCAAGCCTTCACCATTCAGTGTGGTGCGACCGGCAGTACCACCGAGCAGGAAACCACGGGCACGCATGTCACCAGCGGCCCAGGCCAGATCGCCAATACGCTGCAGACCGAACATTGAGTAATAGGTATAGAACGGGATCATGACGCGGTTATTGGTCGAGTAGGACGTCGCCGCAGCGATCCATGAACTCATACCACCGGCTTCGTTGATACCCTCTTGCAAAATCTGACCGGCTTTATCTTCGCGGTAATACATGACCTGGTCTTTATCGACCGGTTCATACAACTGACCTACCTGGCTGAAAATACCGATCTGACGGAACAGACCTTCCATACCAAAGGTACGCGATTCATCAACCATGATAGGTACTACCCGCTGCCCCAGGCTGGCATCGCGCAACAAGGCCGTCAGGATGCGGACATATGCCGCAGTCGTGGAAATTTCACGGCCTTCTGCAGTCGGTTCCAGCATGGCCTGGAAGGCCGTCAGTTCTGGCACCACCAGTGCTTCATCGGCTTTTTGACGACGTTGTGGCAGGTAGCCACCGAGTTCTTTACGGCGTGCATGCAGGTACTGCATTTCCGGGGTGTCGTCGGCTGGTTTGAAGAAAGGAATGTTAGGCAGTTCGGCATCAGCAATCGGCAACTGGAAGCGGTCACGCATGGCCTTGATGGCTTCATCGTCGAGCTTCTTGGTATTGTGTGCAGTATTGCGGGCCTCGCCGGATTTACCAAAGCCAAAGCCCTTGATACTTTTCGCCAGGATGACGGTAGGCTGGCCCTTGTTTTCCTGGGCGACTTTGAATGCAGCATAAATCTTGTGCGGGTCATGACCACCACGGGTCAGACGCCAGATGTCGTCATCCGACATTTTGCTGACCATTTCCAGCAATTTTGGATGCTTGCCAAAGAAGTGGCTGCGTACATAGGCGCCATCCTTGGCTTTGTAGTTCTGGTATTCGCCATCGACGGTTTCCATCATGACTTTTTGCAGGATGCCGTCCTTGTCTTTGGCCAGCAATTCATCCCAGCCACTACCCCAGATGACTTTGACAACATTCCAGCCGGCGCCACGGAAATCAGATTCCAGTTCCTGAATGATCTTCCCATTACCACGTACCGGGCCATCCAGGCGTTGCAGGTTACAGTTGACGACGATGACCAGATTGTCCAGCTGTTCACGCCCAGCCATGCCGATAGCGCCCATGGATTCCGGCTCATCCATCTCACCGTCGCCGCAGAAGGCCCAGACTTTACGCTTCTCGGTGTCGGCAATGCCACGTGCATGCAGATACTTCAGGAAACGCGCCTGATAAATCGCCATCAAAGGCCCCAGGCCCATGGAGACGGTAGGAAATTGCCAGAAATCCGGCATCAGTTTCGGGTGCGGATAAGAAGACAGGCCCTTGCCATCGACTTCGCGGCGGAAATGCAACAACTGGTCTTCAGTCAGACGACCTTCGAGGAAGGCACGTGCATAGATACCTGGTGATGAATGGCCCTGGATGTACAACAGGTCGCCGCCATGCTCTTCAGTCGGTGCATGCCAGAAATGGTTGAAACCTATGCCCAGCATGTTCGCCAGTGAAGCAAAACTGGACAGGTGACCGCCAAGGTCGCCATCTACGCGATTAGCCTTGACCACCATGGCCATCGCATTCCAGCGCATATAAGAGCGCAGGCGCTCTTCGATTTCCAGATTGCCCGGGCAATGTTCGCCCTGGTCAGCAGGAATGGTATTCACGTAAGCTGTATTGCTGGAGAATGGGATATGGGCACCACGACGACGCGCCAGGTCAACCATGCGCTCCATCAGGTAATGGGCACGTTCTGGCCCTTCCGTTTCGATAACGGCTTCCAGCGCGTCCAGCCATTCATTGGTTTCAACTACATCGGGATCATTGGCGGCCTGGGCCAGCACCTGGTCTATCTGGGGTGACATAGAGTGGTCTCCTGTTATTGCACGTTTGGGTGAAACGCGCGTGGGCGAATCGACAAATTACGGCTTGAATTTTGTTTTCGCAAGCATTCTAACAGGAGTTTTTAATTTTTCAAATAGCGGTATGTGATTTCATATTATGAAATTTAGGTCGCAACGCAGCAATTTAAAGCTGATTTAAAAGCAATACCCTTATCAATAAATAGCGAGCGCATTAGCCGCACTGCAACAAGATTGGTGCCGCTGAACCTGGCAACTACCCGGACATGGAGAAATAAGAGAAACAAGCGGGTTTTGGGGACGCAAAAAAAAAGGGCTCTGAATGAATCATCTCCCTTAGAAAGCGCTGGTTCAGCGCGATTTATTATTTGAACTGATATTTCAGACCAACTTTGAAGTAACGACCCAATGCGCCGCTAGAATCCATAGGATTGAAACCCATGGCACCGTAAGTCAAAGGATCCAAAGGAGCAACTTTGTCAAACAGGTTAGAAACGGAACCGAATACTTCCAGGTTTTTCATTGCTTTGTAGCGGAAAGACATATCCAGCGTAGTGAAGGATGCCCGTGTGCAACCTGCTGGCGCATCTGAACCGTCAGCAAACTTGTTAGCACATGACTGACCTTCTTCAGAGATGTTTTTCAGGGAGCCGCGATCACTGATGATGCCAGTCACGTTCCAGTCACCCTTGTCCCACACCAGTACACTCATCTAATTCTTGGATTCTGTCTACGATCTTAAGCTCTTGAGGCCCGATTATGGCCGCGCAGTAAGTCCGCAGCAATATCATAAGCAGGTTCTTAAAGACAGGTGCGCACAGGCACCCGCCAATTCCAGGCTATTTGGTATTGAACGCCATAAAGCTGCCATAACCGCTGGTGCCTTTGTTCACATAAAGAATGCCATTTTTAGACAAGGCCAGATCGCCACCTCGTGGATAAGACCATACCGTCTGATGGCTACTCAAATCGACAGCAAATACGGCACTAAAAGAACCAACCAATAAAACATTATTGGTGACAATCATGTTTTGCAGATAGCCATTGGCACCAATCGGCTTTTGGTCATAGTAAACGCCGTCCGGAAATTTCCACTGCCACAGTAAGGCCCCGGTGCTGAGTGAGCGGGCATCAACGCCATATCCATTGAGGATGTACAGGGTGGAACCAGCACAAACAGGATTACTATAAAACGTGTCTTTGACGGTCCATTTAATTTTTTGCGAAGCCAGATCAAAGTTCACCAGACTCAATCCATTACTTGCAATCAATAAATTCACACCATCACACAGCGTAGGCTCTACCCTGGTCATTGATGCCTGGATATCAGGAGCAGCGATCAGCGTCGTCTGCTTGCCGGATTGACGATTAATCATCGCCAATCCGCCTGGCCCGCCAGTATTTCCCTTGGTGACAAACATATAGACGTAATTGGTATCTACCGCTGGTGACCAGAGTGCATCCATATTATCGGATGCAAAATTCCAGTTGCTGCTCAGTGTATCCGCCGACGAACTGGACAGGAACTGATTCTGTGGCCCATTTCGGCTGAAAACAGTTTGCCCATCGACCACCGGCGCATAAAAATAGCTGCTTGTTGTGATGACGTTCGTTTTACCCAATCTATTGCCATTGGATTGATCCAGCACCCACAAGCCCGAGCTTTGCGTGCCAGTATTCATGAAATAGACTTTACCGTTTTGCGCAGCAGGTGGGTTCACCCAACCATCCGCAACCGGAAACGTCCATTTGACCTTGCCATCAGATTCATTAACAGCGAATACCGCTCCACCAATCCCACCATTTGCTGCTGGTGCTGAGAAATAGACTGTATCACCCTGCGTAGTGATTTGCCCCTGCGCCATGTATTTGCTGTCGATCTCAAACAGGAATCGCGGCGAGAAGGCATTCACATTCAGCGTTACCGGCACGTAACCTGTATGTGCCACATTGCCCTGGTAGCCATTCCAGTCGGCCGCGCCCGGCGTTGGTGACAGTGTGCTGGTATTCGTTTTTACTTCCAGGTTGTAGGGTATTTTCCAGGGGTTGATTTGATAGGGGAAATCACATGAATTAATATTCCCTCCGCACAAGCGTACTTCCAGCGCCCCAACATATTTGCCCACTGGCGGTTTTGAAGTCATCCTTATGGTGGTGCGTATGGTGTTTTTATCGATCTTGGTCACTGCATTACCGTTGGTCAGCAAACCGGCTGGATCGGTGACGCTGACACCGACACGATTGATGAAATCGATGCCTGCTTCACTTCTGATTTCAAGCTCAAATGACTTTTCTTCGGCAGGGACAAATGATGCCGTGATCTCCGCTGGGCTGATCGTAATACTTGGCGCTCTTACTTCAAAGCTGTATGGCAGCTTCCAGGGTGAGCCTTCATGCGGCTGCGCGCAACTATAGGGACTGTCCTTGCATAATCTCACCTCTAGTATGCCGCTATATCTGCCCGGCTTGAGGCTTCTTGTCGTGACACTTGCCTGGTAATTATATTTATCAAACGCCTTGATCCTGATATCGTCGGTAATAACACCTGTTGTGTCGATTATCGCGACATTCACCACATCCGGGAAATTGCGGTTCGCGCGTATATCAAGCGACAAGGTTTTATTTTCGTAAGGCAGAATAGTCGCCGTCAAACTGGATGGCGTAAAGCTCAAGCCACCATCGTTGGATACTACCGGCAGCGTGTCAACCGGATTACCTGAATTGGTGGTCGATGTACCTGTACTTGTGCCCGTATTTGTACTTGTATTCGTACCTGTCCCGGCACCGCCACCGGAACCACCGCCACAGCCCGTCAAAAGCAAAGACAGCAACAGAAAGGATGTAAGTTTTTTGATGTTTTTCATAAAGATTGAGAAAATTTACCGCTCATGAAAGCAAATGAAATCATGTGGTTTACTGGCGAGGAATCTGCGGGAAAATCCAGCCTTGCCAATCAGGACAGATCCGTCCCTTTTATTGCCCATCAATACACAATCAATGAACGATTAATTTCCCGGTCAGTTTCTTGCTGCCGGATGCATCTGCCAGCAATACCAGCAGGCGATCAATATTCGGGTGCTTGCCCGGGAAAGCCCTGGCATCTGTCGTATGTTCAGCATACAACTGCAGACCCTTTGCAGCGGCTGCGGTATTTATTTCGGCAAATTCCTGTAACAGGGCATGATAGACACGTACGCTACCAGCCGAGCCCGGCTTGTTATCTATTTGTGCGACCAGTGTTACGCCATCAAATAATTGAATGGCAGCCAGGTGATCAATGACAGGCAGGGTGGGCAGAATTTCGCTGAATTGCATAGATGTTTCCTTAAAAGTCATGTGATGCGCATGAAAACTTTCCGCGCAGTCGCCAACAGGTGCGTTAAAAAGACTGCATTCTACGGGTTGGGCCGTTTTTTAGCTAACGGCATTGCCTGAACATAAAGCCAGTCAAAAAATGTCCACCGTCAAACTCATCAGTGACGGCGGGCATGGCGATAAAAAAAGAGCGATGATTTCTCATCGCTCTTTATCGCTTCATCAGCGCAATTCGGCTTGCGTCGAATTGAACCTGGTTATCCAGCTATTATTTGAATTGATATTTCAGACCAACTTTGAAGTAACGACCCAGTGCGCCGCTAGAATCCATAGGATTGAAACCCATGGCACCGTAAGTCAAAGGATCCAATGGAGCAACTTTGTCAAACAGGTTAGAGACGGAACCGAAGACTTCCAGGTTTTTCATTGCTTTGTAGCGGAAAGACATATCCAGCGTAGTGAAGGATGCCAGTGTGCAACCTGCTGGGGCATCTGTACCGTCAGCAAACTTGTTAGCGCATGGCTGACCTTCTTCAGAGATGTTTTTCAGGGAACCACGATAGCTGATGATGCCAGTCACGTTCCAGTCGCCCTTGTCCCACGCCAGTACAAAGTTAACTTTGTCTTTTGGTGTACCAATACAGTTGGAGGTATCGCAGTTACCATGTGTGCCTGCATATTGATGCTGGACTGCACCGTCAACACGCAACCATGAAATAACGTGTGTCCAGTTCAGATCTGCATTCAGCTTGCCGTATTCACCCAGGTTGATACGTTGTTTCGCATTGAAATCGACACCTTTGACTTCAGTGTAGCTGGAGTTGGCATAAGGAGCTGCACCACCGATGATGGTACCTGTATTCGGTGTCACCACGCCGTTGATGGTCAGGTTATTATCCTGACGCAACACACCTGGCAAGCCAGCTGCTGTCTGGAAGGACATGGAGTTGATTTCGTTGTTACGACGAATCAACCAGCCATCCACAGCCAGACCGGTGTCAGGCAGCGGATCCCAGACTACGCCCAGAGTGTAACCTTTGGAAGTTTCTGGTTGCAGGTTAGGATTGCCGACTTTGAAGCCTGTGAAAGTCGTTGCGCAATCAGAAGCCTGTGCACCTGGCAGTGCCGTGCCGTTCGGGCAACGCACTGGATCCCTGACGGTTGCTGTACCAGCACTGAAGCTTTCTGAACCGGATTCAGGTGCACTTGGTGCACGGAAACCTTCAGAGTAAGTACCACGCAGAGCAAAAGTTTTAACCGGTGTCCATTTGGCACCGACTTTTGGTGTCACGGAAGAGAAGTGGGAATATTTGTCGTAACGCAGCGCGCCAGACAATTCCACTGTCTTGATCACAGGAGCCAGCAATTCAGCATACAGGGCAGAAACTGTTTCATCACCTTTGGCAGCAACATAGCTGCTGTTGATGGAACCGTCTTTACTACCATCCAGGGATGGCATGTTGTAAGACTCTCTGCGGTATTCAGCACCGACCGCCAGACCCATCATACCGCCAGGCAAATTCATCAGCTCACGAGAGGCCTTGAAGTCGATGATATCCATCTTGGTAGGTGCTTCCAGAGTCGCTGTCTTGACCATGGCTGCATACAGGGCAGGATTGTTTTTGCTTGCCTGTGTGCCTATGTAGTACGGGAAGTATGGGCTCTTAGGATCACCCAGGGCTGCCTTCAACACGTTCATGTTGATCATGTTGGTGTAATCGAGGTGCAGCTTGGATTCGGAATGCAGAATCGCTGTATCGAATTCCCAACCAGCCATGGTGCCTTTCAAACCGGCGACAGCGCGATAGAAGGAGTTGTCTGCAATACGGCGATTGGCACCAACGTCAAACATGGAATAACGCAGGCGAATCGGTGCGCCATACGGGTTTTGCGGATGCTCGGCCGCCATCACGATGACAGTACCGTAATTGATGTTACCAGTCGGGCTGGCTGCATTCGGCGGGAAGAAGACGTTGGATGATGTCGACGGAGGCGTTACCGTGAAGGCGGCCTTACGTTGAGAGTAACCAAATTCTGCATAGGCTTGCAGATCTTCATTGATCTGGAATGTGCCACGGCTGAACAGATTCACGCCGTCGATTTGTGGCAGCATGGAACGGAACTGATCGGCATACCACAAGCAACCACCGCCTACATCTTGTACTTTGGTTGTAGACAATGTCGCACAACCTGGCAGGGATACATAATTCAGTGTCTTAGGATCGCGCAAGGAACCTGTAGGGCTAGGGGATGCACTGTTATTGCCGGCAATGTAACCGTTGGTGAAAGAACCAACCGTGTTCATCGGGTAACCCCAGCGACGCCAGTCGCCTGTACCAATCCAGTCACGGTCAGAACGCTGGGAATTCATCAATTCATTGGACTTGTAAGCCTCAGCATTGATGATGATGTTGTATTTGTCTTTTTCCAGATTACCAAAACCGGCAGTAATCGAGGCTTTTGCCTGGTTGGCATCACGTGAACCTGAAGTACCGGCGGTGGCGCTGACAGTCACGCCTTCATAGTTCTTTTTCAGGATGATATTGACCACACCGGCGATCGCATCGGCACCGTAGATGGAAGAAGCGCCATCTTTCAGGATTTCAATACGTTCCACCACTTCCATAGGGATAGTGGAGATATCTGTAAATGCTTTTTGACCATCATCAGCACGACCAAACTGTGCCATGCGGCGACCGTTCAGCAATACCAGTGTGGAAGTGGCGCCCAGACCACGCAAGGAGATTGCGGTGGAACCGGCAGCAAAACCATTACCGAAGCTGGTAGGCAAAGAACCGGCACCGTCAGCAGTCAGGGTTTGCAGGTATTCAGCGACCGTTGTCTTACCAGCCTTGTCGATATCGGCACGGGTGATGATCTGTATCGGGGAGGCAGATTCAGCTTCAGCACGCTTGATGCTGGAACCTGTTACCTCTACCCGTTGAACTTTGGCATCATCCTGCGCAATTGCAGGTTGTGCCAGCAAACCGGCTGTGACCACCAAACCGCCAGAAAACATAATGCGCAGCGATCTCGAAATTACTTTTTCCTTCAGCATATATTTCTCCTTTTAATTGATTCTGGGCATTGCGACGTCAAATCCAGGTCGCGATGAAAAACTTTTTGAAAATTAATTTTCACAGATGGTATGAAGCCATTCTTAAAATGTGAAGTCAATTACAAGTCTGCGAATGCGGTGAGAAAACAACAGACCTGCGGCAAACCATAACCAAATGAGAAAAATTTTTTACAAAGAAGTAATCGCTGGACATAAATTCATTATTTTTAAAACAATTTTTGTCATCCAGTAATTCTTAAAAAAACCAGCCACGCTCGCTCTGGGGAGTCATTCAGCGCGCATCATTTATAATCGAGGCTGATTTCTACTTATTTCCCACCCCAATTTTTACTTGATCGCCTAATCATGACTGCTCAAATTATCAGCGGAACCCAGCTTTCTCAACAAATACGTGCCGATGTGACCCGGCGCGCAGCCGCACTGACTGCCAAAGGGCATCAACCTGGCCTGGCAGTCATCCTGGTGGGCGAAAATCCTGCCTCCCAGGTCTATGTGCGCAACAAGGTGAAAGCTTGCGAAGACTGCGGTTTTTATTCTGTCATGGAAAAATACGAGGCCGATTTGAGCGAGCAAGCTCTGCTGACCCATATAGACAGACTGAATAAGGACGCAAAGATCAATGGCATCCTGGTGCAATTGCCGCTGCCCGCGCATATCAATGCCAATAAGGTCATAGAAGCGATTGCTGCCGAAAAGGATGTGGATGGTTTTCATATCAGCAATGCAGGTCTGTTGATGACAGGACAACCACTGTTCCGCCCCTGTACCCCGTATGGCGTGATGAAGATGCTGGAATCAATCGATTATCCTGTGCGGGGTGCGAATGCGGTCGTGGTCGGTGCTTCCAACATCGTCGGCAAGCCACAGGCCATGTTGCTCTTGCAAGCAGGCGCAACCGTCACCATCTGCAATTCCAAGACCCGTGACCTGGCAGCCCATACCCGCAATGCCGATATTCTGGTAGTCGCGACAGGTAAGCGCAATATTGTCACCGCAGACATGATCAAACCTGGTGCCGTCGTGATTGATGTCGGCATGAACCGCGACGATGAAGGTAAATTGTGCGGTGACGTTGATTATCTGCCAAGCAAGGAAGTAGCAGGCTATATTACGCCTGTGCCAGGCGGCGTCGGCCCGATGACCATCACCATGCTGCTGGTCAATACCATAGAAGCTGCTGAAAGAATTTAATATGACCCAAGATAATCCCCTGCTTGACTTTAGTGATCTGCCACGTTTTGCCAATATCCGGGCCGAGCATGTTGGCCCTGCCATTGCCGCCTTGCTGGAGGAGAATCGTGCAGTCATCGCTGAACTCGAAAAAAATGCCGCCCCGGTAAGCTGGGACAACTTTGTCGAACCCCTGGAAAATGCCACCGAAAAACTGGGCCGTGCCTGGGGTATCGTTGGCCATTTGAACGCGGTGGTCGATACCCCGGAAATGCGGGCTGCGTATAACGAAAACCAGCCTGCGATTACCGAATTCTGGACCGAACTGGGACAAAACCTGTCCCTGTTCGCCAGCTACAAGGCATTAAGAAATGCGGCTGGCTTTGACGGTTTGCCGCAAGCCAGGCAAACCATCATCCAGAACGCCCTGCGTGATTTTCGCCTGGGCGGAGCCGAACTGCCGGAAGCAGAAAAACAGCGCTATGCCGAAATCCAGGAAGAACAGGCTGCCCTGTCGACAAAATTCTCGGAAAACCTGCTGGATGCCACCAATGATTACGGCTTGTTGATCGAAGATGCAGGTGAACTGAAAGGCTTGCCCGAAGATGTCCTGCAAGCGGCTAAAACGGCCGCAGAGGCCGATGAAAAAACCGGCTATAAATTTACCCTGCATTTCCCTTCGTATTATCCCTTGCTGCAATATTCAGAAAACCGCAGCATCCGCGAAACGATTTATCGTGCCAGCGTGACCAAGGCTTCCGAACTGGGTGCCAGGACAGAATGGGACAACAGCAATATCATGCGCGATCTGCTGCGCCTGCGTAAGGAAGAAGCCGGGTTGCTGGGTTATAAAAATTTCGCCGAAGTATCGCTGGTCAGCAAGATGGCCGAGTCGCCGGCACAGGTCAGCCAGTTTCTTGAAGACCTGGCCAGCCGTGCCCGCCCCTATGCAGAAAAAGACCTGGCAGAACTACGTGCTTTTGCAGCAGAACAATTGGGCATTACTGAGCTGCAGGCATGGGACTATGCCTACGCTTCAGAAAAACTGCGCCAGCAACGCTATGCGTTTTCAGAGCAGGAAGTGAAAGAATACTTCCCGGAACACAAGGTGGTGGAAGGCCTGTTCCGCGTCATCCAGACCCTGTTTGCGGTTGAAATCAAGACTGACCAGGCGACCACCTGGCACAAGGATGTCAAATTTTATCGCCTGGAAAGAAATGGCGAACTGATAGGCCAGTTTTATCTGGACCTGTACGCACGCCATGGCAAGCGTGGTGGTGCCTGGATGGATGATGCGCGTGGCCGCAGACTCACCAGCAAAGGCATACAGACACCGGTGGCTTACCTGACCTGCAACTTCAGTGCACCGGTCAGTATGAATGGCGTCAGCAAACCCGCCCTGTTCAGCCACGATGAAGTGATCACCCTGTTCCATGAATTTGGCCATGGCCTGCATCATTTGCTGACCCGGGTGGATGATCTGTCGGTCTCCGGCATTTCGGGTGTGGAATGGGATGCGGTGGAACTGCCTTCGCAATTCATGGAAAATTTTTGCTGGGAATGGGATGTACTGCAACACATGACGGCCCATGTTGATACCGGTGCCGCCTTGCCGCGTACCCTGTTTGACAAGATGATCGCCGCGAAAAATTTCCAGTCTGGCCTGCAGACTTTGCGCCAGGTTGAATTTTCACTGTTTGACATGCGCCTGCATGATGCCTTTGATCCGCAGGGCACGCAAACCGTGCAGGACATACTGCACATGGTCAGAGCTCAGGTCTCCGTACTGCATCCACCGGAATTCAACCGCTTCCAGCATTCTTTCAGCCATATTTTTTCGGGTGGTTATGCAGCAGGTTATTACAGCTACAAATGGGCAGAAGTCTTGTCGGCCGATGCCTATGCCGCATTTGAAGAGCATGCCAAAGAAGCTGGCAGTACCCTGTCACGCGCAGTGGGAGAACGCTTCCAGACTGCTGTGCTGGAAGCCGGTGGCTCGCGCCCAGCGCTTGCTTCATTCAAGGCATTTCGCGGACGCGAACCCGTCATCGACGCCCTGTTGCGTCATAATGGCATGAGTGCATAATTTTTTTTACCCGGAGAAAACGATGAAATCAAGTAAAACAATCCTGGCCCGTTCAATGCTGCCAGTGCTGTTACCGGCACTGTTGTCTACACTATTTTTTAGCGCCAATGCGCAAGCGCAAATGTATAAATGGGTAGGCCCGGATGGCAAAGTCACTTACAGCGATCAGCCGCCGCCTCCAGGCAAGATAAAAGTGGAAAAGAAAAGTTATTCCGAAGGCCCGGACCTTGGTAACCTGCCGCCCGAACTGGCTGCGGTCGTAACCAAAAACCCGGTCATCCTGTACAGCACCAGCAATTGCTCACCTTGTAATGATTCGCGTAACTTCTTGAAAACCAACGGCGTCCCGTTTAATGAAAAGACGATCAGCAATAACGCTGACCTGGACAAACTCAAGCAAGTCAGTGGTGATACGCAATTGCCGTTCATGTTGATTTCCAAAGTCAAATTCCAGGGCTTCAATACCGAAGAATGGAGAAAAGCGCTGGACAGTGCCGGCTACCCTGCGACCAGCAAATTACCCAAGGATTACCGCTATCCGGCAGCAGAACCGGCGGCACCGGTGGTAGCGACTGCCGACAAGGATGCCGATGTGGCAAAGAAGCCGGCGGCACCCTTGCCACCGCAAAGACCGACCCAGGACAATGGCATACGCTTTTAATCTCGCATGACACGGATCGATTTTCATAGTAACGTGGCCGACAAGCTGAACTACACTTGCCGGCTGATACGCAAAGCACATACGGCCAAAAACAAGATGGTCGTGTTTCATCATGACCGGGTTTTCCTGCAAAGACTGAGCATGGCCTTATGGACACTCACCGAGGCTGATTTCTTGCCGCATGTTATGCTGACCGACCCCTTGTCGGCTTGCACACCCATCGTGCTCAGCTATGACGACAGGGCGGCCTGTCCACATTACGACGTACTGATCAACCTGACCGCTGAAACACCTGCCAATTTCACCCAGTTTCAGCGCATGATAGAAGTGATCTCCGCTGAAGATGCCGACAAGCTGGCCGGACGCGAGCGCTATCGACAGTATCAGCAGCAAGGCTATCCACTTACTCACTCGGTGGCAAAATAAAATGAAAAATCAAATTGATGCCAGCATCCCGGTCTTGACTGAAGTCATCCCCCCGGAAGAGATATCTGCAACCAAGGAAAATGCAATTGGGGCAGCCAGTCCGGCAACGGCAACCACCACAATCGCCATCGACACGGCTGGCCGCAGCGAAGAAGACTGGCAGGCACTGGAGCAGACCTTGCGCGAAAACGTCTTGCGCCAGGTTCTGTCACGCATTGATTTCGTGCTTGAACACAGGGTCAGGGACAGCCTGGCTGATGTGCTGCAAATTGCCGTCGCCAGTCTGGCGGTGGAAATACGCACAGGATTACATAAAACCCTGGAAGAAGTCGTCACCCGCGCCATCACCCAGGAAATCACCAAGGCAAAGTCCTCAAAATAATCAGAAATCTGCACATTATTTTTATTTTTAAACACGAAACTCAATTTCGCTTTCAAAAATAAAAATCAGGCTATCACTTATGATTACCTGGAAAAGCAAAGTATTTCTACAATCTCCCTACTGTAACAATCAGCATCATGCTTACTCTAGGAGATTTCGGCAATGAAAGTCATCGTTCTCGGTTGCGGCATTATTGGTACGTCTTCGGCCTGGTTCCTGAAAAAACAGGGTCATGACGTCACGGTCATAGACCGTCAGCCTGGCCCCGCACAGGAAACCAGTTTCGCCAACGGCTGCCAGATTTCAGTATCCCATGCAGAACCGTGGGCCAATCCCTCGGCCCCCTTGAAGGTATTGAAGTGGCTGGGCAAGGAGGATGCGCCCTTATTGTTCCGTCCCCGCGCCGAATTGCTGCAATGGCTGTGGGGCTTGCAGTTCTTGCGCGAATGCACGCCGGCCCGTACCGCAAACAATATCCGGCAAATTGTCGCCATTTCAGAATACAGCCGGCAAACCCTGCGCGCCCTGCGTGCAGAGACCGGCATACAGTATGATTGCCTGACCAAGGGCATACTGCATTTTTATACCGACCAAAAAGAATTCGATAATTCCCTGCCGGCCGCCAAACTGATGCGCGACCTGGGTTGCCCACGCGAATCCATCGCGGCAGATGAGGTCGTCAGGCGGGAACCGGCACTGGCAGGCATACGCGACAAGATCGTCGGCGGTGACTATACCGACACCGATGAATCCGGCGACGTCTACCAATTCACCACCGGCCTGGCAGACCGGGCGAGGGCAGCAGGCGTGCAGTTCCAGTTCAACACCACGATCACTCGCTTGCTGACCGAAGGTACAGGTGCAGCCGCCAAAATCACTGGCGTGGAAATCATCGACGCGGCTGGCCGCCACAGTGTCCTGAAGGCCGATGCCTTTGTCATGGCCATGGGCAGCCATGCGCAAGCCTTGCTGAAACCTGTGGGCATTTCGCTGATGATTTATCCAGGCAAAGGCTATTCCGCCACCTATCGCATTACCCGGCCGGAACTGGCACCGACAGTGTCACTCACGGATGACGGTTATAAGCTGGTGGTATCACGGCTGGGTGATCGCCTGCGGGTGGCTGGCACCTGTGAAATCAATGGTTATGGCCGTGACCTGAACACGGCCCTTTGCGCAGCCATCACCCGCCGCACACGTGAACTGTTCCCGGATGCCTGCGATTATGAAAATCCCGTTTACTGGACCGGCTTGCGTCCGCTGACGCCATCGAATGTGCCCTACATAGGCAAAACCCGGTTTGACAATCTGTTCCTCAATACCGGTCACGGCACGCTGGGCTGGACTATGGGCGCAGGCTCTGGCCGCGCTATCGCAGATATTGTCTCCGGCCTGACGCCCGAAGTCGATTTTGCCTTTACCGGCATTGCCCGGAACCAACAAAAAAACCTGCTGCAGCCTGCCTGATGGCTGTATATGTCAAACCGCACCAAACCACACCAAACCGTGCCCTACCAGTTGCCCAAACGCAGCTTAAACCCGCACGCCAGTTGCTATTCAGCATCACAAGATGCAGCAACTTGCGTTCTTTTGTCATCCAGGTGTCTGTCCACCGCGTTTATAGAGTAAATTATTTACCTGCGCGCACGGGCAACTCGGCTGCCTTTTCATCAAATGCGATACGGGTGGTGAATTTAGCTCTCTTCATAGGGAAACGCGAATGGAAATGACGGACATTGCCAGACCCCGAAATCGCGCGCCGCACAAACTGGTAGTAAGCGTCCATGTCGATCACATGCACCACCAGGAAATAATCATACTCCCCAGACACAAAATAGCATTGCATGACTTCGGCTTCCTTGTTCATGCGGGCTTCAAATTCACGCATGTATTCGTCTGCTTGATTGGTCAGGGACACCTCCAGAAAGGCCAGCATGCCATAGCCCAGCGCAAAGCTGTCGACCATGGCCACTTCGGCGCTGATGACCCCGGCTTCACGCAGCTCGCGAATACGTCGCAGGCAGGTCGGCTGCGAGATATGCAGCTTGTCGGCCAGGACTCTGGTAGGGATTTGGTTGTCTTTCTGGAGCAGGTTCAAAAGCTTGCGATCCAGCTTGTCGAGGGTGCGATATTGGGGCATATAAAAAACGTCAGTTTGGAGAAAAAACCACACAAAATAGCTTTGCGAAATATTTTTTCTGTTGTACCTTCTTGCTGTTCAGTTATCTGAATAAGTCAGAGATGCAGTGTTGTTATCCTACTTTTTTTATTCCTTAGGAGTATGTTCATGTCGTTCAAAACTAAAATGATTCCACTGGCTGGCGCAATTGCATTCGCTTTCGCTGGTGCTGCGGCAGCTCAAGATCTGGTTGTTAAAATTGGTCACGTTGGTCCGATCTCCGGCGCGATCGCCCACTTGGGTAAAGATAATGAAAACGGCGCCAAAATGGCGATCGAAGAACTGAACGCCAAAGGTGTCATGATCGGCGGCAAAAAAGCAAAATTCGAACTGCTGGCTGAAGATGACGCAGGCGATCCAAAGCAAGGCACAACCGTAGCACAAAAACTGGTTGACGCGAAAGTAAATGGCGTTATCGGTCACTTGAACTCTGGTACTACCATCCCTGCTTCCAGCATCTACAATGCTGCCGGCATCGTTCAGATTTCCCCATCTGCAACCAATCCAAAATACACACAACAAGGTTTCAAAGGCGCATTCCGCGTAGTTGCGAATGACGGCCAGTTGGGTGGCACACTGGGCCGTTTCGCGGTTCAGATCAATAAAGCGAAAAAAGTCGCTGTCATCGATGACAAAACAGCCTACGGTGAAGGTGTAGCTGCTGAATTTATCAAAGGTGCCAAAGGTAAGGGTGCTGAAATCGTTGTTCAGGAACATACGACAGACAAATCCACAGATTTCAACGCGATTCTGACCACCATCAAAGCGAAAAAACCTGATGTCATCTTCTTCGGCGGTATGGATGCAGTTGCCGGTCCTATGCTGCGTCAGATGAAAGCACTGGGCATTACTGCCAAGTTTATGGGCGGTGATGGTATCTGTACTACGGATCTGACCAAACTGGCTGGCGATGCAATCGGCGAAGGCCAGGTTGTCTGCGCTGAAGCTGGCGGTGTTCTGGAAGGACAGAAGAAAGTCAATGATGACTGGAAAGCTGCTTACAAAAAGAAATTTGGTATCGACGTACAGATCTACGCACCGTATGTTTACGATGCAGTCATGACGATGGTTGACGCGATGGTACAGGCAAAATCTGCTGAACCAGCAAAATACCTGCCATTCCTGGCTAAAATCAAACACAAAGGTGTGACCGGCGATATCGCATTTGATGCCAAAGGCGACATCAAAGACGGTACTCTGACTTTGTACACATACAAAGGCGGCACTCGTGAATTGCTGCAAGTTGTGAAGTAATCACTTCTCCATGCTTGTAAGAACGTGAAACAGGTTCTAAAAACAGCCAGCGCAAGCTGGCTGTTTTTGTATCCGCAGCCCAAATCCGTCAAACATAAAAAAACCAGGACAGATATCCTGGTTTTTTTGTGCTGCTGCCTGGCACGCCTTGAAATTCCACACTTATCAATAAGATAAGTATGGCAAGCAGGTCAGGGCTTGCCTCAGGGCTGGCAAGAAGCAGACCCTTACTTCAAGTTCAAAATCCATTTCACCAGCGTCCTTGCTTCGGCTTCAGTTACCTGTGCATTTGCTGGCATGGGAATCGCACCCCAAGTACCGGTACCGCCCTTCAATACCTTTTGCACCAGCATGTCTTCAGCTTTCTTGTTGCCAGCGTATTTCTTGGTCACATCCTTATAGGCGGGACCAACAATCTTGGTATCCACCGAGTGGCAAGCCATGCAGTTTTTTGCTTTCGCCAAATCCATATTTGCCATTGCTGAACCAGAAGCCATGACCGCCAACACAGAACCTACCAACAAAGAATATTTCATTGCTTTCTCCAGGTTAAAAACTATCCGCCATTTTACCGCTTTTTCCAACATCTAACGTTCTCGGCAAACCAAAGGTTGACCTGAAGCAGGTTTGGGATAGGGAGGTATAATGGAATTACGCAAATTTCAGCTCTTATACTGTAGTCAGAGTTGAAGACAAGGACTTTTTTGCCTAAGTAAGATAGCATCCTCTGTCTGGACCAATTCTGCACAAGTCCTATACAAAAAGGAAGTTAGCCATGTTTGCCATCATTGTCCTGTTTTTACTGCTGGTCTTGAAACTCGCAGAAATATCCATTTTTGCCAATTTGTCCTGGTGGTGGATAGTCGGTGGTGCTTTTGCCGCTTTTCTATGGTTTGAAGTCTTTGAACGCGTGTTCGGACTGGACAAACGCAAAGACCATGCACATTACGAGAAAATCCAGAAAGAGCGGGTCAAACGCGCTTTCGAGAAAAAAAGTGGCAGACGCTGACCAGGCCAGCAAAACCGGCCGGTTGATCACGAGGTTGACCATGAGGTTAACCACCACTCGGCGCAAATCCGCCTGAAACACTCCATGTCGATACCAGAAACAAGACATCTTGAATTGCGTCAGTTGCGCTATTTTCTTGCTGTTGCCGAAGAAATGCATTTCGGCAAAGCTGCAGCGCGATTGCACATGACCCAACCACCGCTGTCACAGGCGATACAGGTACTCGAAAGTATACTGGGCGCAGACCTGTTCATCCGGAATACCCGCAATATCGCCTTGTCTTCTGCCGGATTGGCACTATTGCCCGAAGCCAGGCGACTCATACAACAAGCACAAGCCCTGCCACAACTGGCACAGCTGGCCGCCAGTGGTGCCAGTGGCCAGTTGTCGCTGGCCTTTGTGTCGATTGCCGACTACAGCATCTTGCCGCCCGCGCTGCGCGAGTTTCGCCAGCAACATCAGGCGGTGCACATAGAACTGCGCGAAGCAACCACAGACGTGCAACTGGATGCGCTGGAAAAAGCCGAAATCGATGCCGGCTTCCTGATTCCCCCGATTCCGGAAAAGCTGCAACATCTGTTGAGCTACCAAAAAGTCTTGTCGGAACCGCTGATGCTGGCGGTACCGGAAAGCTTTGCCAAAGGACGCAGCAGCATGGGCCTGGCAGAATGCGAAAACATGCCCCTGATCCTGTTTCCGCGAAAAATTGCTCCTGCATTGCACGATGCCATACTGGGCTGCTTTCATAGCGTCGGCCTGACCCCCGAGATCGGCCAGGAGGCCATACAGATGCAGACCATCGTTGGCCTGGTATCGGCTGGCATGGGAATCGCACTTGTGCCACAATCCGTGTCGAACCTGCAACGCCCCGGCGTTCTGTACTTTGATTTACCGGACAGCACGGCTGTGGTGGAAATTGGCCTGGCCTGGCGCAAAAACAATCATTCAGCAGTACTTGATGCCTTTGTGCATCTGTTTAACCAATAATTGAATTTCATGCTCATTCATCCAAATCCTGACCCCATTGCATTTTCCTTAGGCCCGGTTTCTGTCCACTGGTACGGCATCATGTATCTGGTGGCGTTTGTCCAGTTCATTATCCTTGGCCGCGTCAGGCTACGACAACCGCATATTGCGGCCAAAGGATGGACCCGCGAGCATATCGACGACATGCTGTTTTTTGGGGTATTGGGCGTCATCATAGGAGGTCGCCTGGGCGAAGTCCTGTTCTATGGCTTTTCTTACTATGTCTCCCATCCGCTGGAAATTTTCGCGGTGTGGAAAGGGGGCATGTCTTTTCACGGCGGTTTCCTGGGGGTGCTGGTCGCCATGTACTTTTGGGCGCGCAAAGCCAGGTTCCACCTGGCCGATGTGTATGACTTTATTGCGCCGCTGGTGCCGCTGGGTTATGCCGCTGGCCGTATCGGCAACTTCATCAATCATGAATTGCCAGGACGTGTGGCGTCTGCGGACTTGCCCTGGGCGATGATGTGGCCGGGCATCACTTACCCGGTCCACCCTTCGCCGATTTACCAGGCGCTGGTGGATGGCGTCCTGGTTTTCATCATCCTCTGGCTGTTTGCCATGCGACCAAGACCGCGCCTGGCCGTAGGCGCCTTGTACGTGACCCTGTATGGCTGCACGCGCTTTTTTACTGAATATTTCCGCACGCCGGATTATGAAGTTGACTTCCTTGGGTTCACGATATCGGCAGGACAGATGTTGTCGCTGCCGATGATACTGGTTGGCTTGTTATTGCTGTTTTTTTCCTACAAATTTGCTGCCAAACCGGTACGCAAACCCTGATCTGGAACAGGCATAAAACAAATGTGGGATGGGTGCTCAGAACAGATTCCTGTGCCCATTCCTGAATGCAGTTTGAGATGCCGGCAAATTCTGCTTGACGAAAGTGCCGGATATCTTTTACATTAAGCACATGAACTTTCTTACCTACACATCTGATGCGCACACCGCGACTACTGGCAAGCTCTTGCCAGCGGTACAGATGTCTATGTCGGTAACACTATCTCTACTACCTGCACTATCTGGCGCGCTACTATAAACTTTATAAGTTTTCTTAGCTTCGTCTTTCAGTTGTACCTCCAGTTTCACTTCCACAGTTTGTTTAGCAGTACCTTTAGCGATTTCCTGTATCCAGGAAAAAAAACAGCATGACACATTTGATCAACTCAGCAAGGATTTCTGCCGGTGACCAGTTCACCGTGATAGCGATCGTCCCTGCTGCATGCATGCTGCGCCACCCTGCGCTACGACTACTGATCGGTTAACCGGCCTCGTATTTTTCCGTGGCCGCCGGTTAGCCTGAAGCCACTCTTTCCCTTGCAATCAAAACAGAAATCAGTGCATTGCTGAGGCGCTTTGCTGCCCATTGCTGCTCATTGCTACCCTTCTGCCCTTACTGCCCTTTACAAAGAGAACAAGATGATCATCGACCCGAGTAAAAAATATCAAGCCTTCCCTACCGTTGATCTGGCAGACAGGCAATGGCCCAGCCGCCGCATACAGCAGACACCGATCTGGATGAGTACCGATTTGCGTGATGGCAATCAGGCTCTGATCGAACCCATGGATGCGACAAAAAAGCTGCGTTTCTTTGAGATGCTGGTGGAGATCGGTTTGAAGGAAATTGAAGTCGCCTTCCCTTCCGCCTCGGAAACCGATTTTGCCTTTGTGCGAAAACTGATAGAAGAACAGCGCATCCCGGCCGATGTCACCATCGAAGTATTGACACAATCACGTGAAGACCTGATCCGTCGCACCGTTGAATCGGTCAGAGGTGCAAGGCGCGCCATCGTGCATTTGTACAATCCGATTGCGCCGGCGTTTCGCCGTATCGTGTTTGGTAAATCGCGTGAAGAAATCAAACAGATCGCCATCGATGGCACCCGCCTCATCAAACAATTGACAGATGCAATGCCAGAAACGGAATGGGTATTTGAATATTCACCTGAAACCTTCAGCATGGCTGAACTGGATTTCTCGAAAGAAGTATGCGACGCCGTGCTTGCCATCTGGAAGCCGACACCAGAGCGCAAGATGATCATCAACTTGCCGACGACGGTTGAATGCGCGACACCGAATGTGTATGCCGACCAGATTGAATGGATGCACCGACATCTGGCACAGCGCGATGCCATCATCCTCAGCGTACATCCGCATAATGACCGGGGTACTGCCGTTGCCTCTGCCGAACTGGCGCTGATGGCAGGTGCCGATCGTGTCGAAGGCTGCCTGTTCGGCAATGGTGAACGCACTGGCAATGTAGACCTGGTGACGCTGGCCTTGAATCTGTACACCCAGGGTATACATCCTGGCCTGGATTTTTCCGACATCGACAGCGTGCGTCAGTGCGTGGAAGAGTGCAACCAGTTGCCGGTCCATCCGCGTCACCCGTATGTGGGTGACCTGGTGTTTACTGCCTTTTCTGGCTCGCACCAGGATGCCATCAAGAAGGGCTTTGCCCAGCAAAGTACGGATGGTATCTGGGAAGTCCCATATTTGCCGATAGACCCGGCAGACCTGGGCCGCAACTACGATGCGGTGATACGCGTCAACAGCCAGTCAGGCAAAGGTGGCATGGCATTTTTGCTGGAGCAGGAATATGGCATCAGCCTGCCACGTCGCCTGCAAATCGAATTCAGCCGGGTGGTGCAAGCCTTTGCCGATCAAAGTGGTAAAGAAATGCATGCTCAGCAGATACACCAGATTTTCAGTGACACCTATCTGCAACTGGCAAACCCTTTAAGTTATCAGGCACATCATGCAAACCCTGTCCCGCATCACGGGACCACGCCATCTGATTCAGCACACATATCCCTGTGCATGGATTTGCTGTACCAGCAACAGCCACAAGCTGTTCATGGTACAGGTCATGGTATTTTTGACGCACAGATACAGGCATTCCAGGCCATGGGCTTTAGCATCAATATCATGGACAGGAGCGAGCAACAGGTCATGCGCAATGGTAAACAACAATCAGTCTGCATCATCGAAGCACGCATCAATGATGGTGTCAGCCAGCATGGTGCAGCCATCGCTGATGATGCAACGACGGCCAGCATCAAGGCCATCATCAGTGCCATCAACCGACATGCGCTGCTGACCCCGGCAGAGCCTGACATGCTGGCTGCCTGAACAGAAATTCCATGATTTCATGCAGCGTGCGCTGTGTGTGCTGTGTGCGGGTCTTGATTGAAAAGACTGGCCAGCAGCATCACACTGCGTTCTATCTCAGCGATATCCAGTGCAGCAAAGCCCAGTAACAAGCCGGGGGGATGGCTGCCAAACTGTCCTGCCTGGCCAGCCTGCCCCGGTATGCCGACATAATGCGACAAGCCGCGCAACTCCAGACCGAGCGCCAGCCCGGCCTGGATGATGCGTTCTTCGTCGCGGTTTTTTTTGAAATACACGGCCAGATCCAGCCCGCCGTCTTGCGCCCCACATTCCAGTTCATCATTCAATACATGCCGTATGCAGTTGACCAGGCAGGCCTGCCGTTCGGCATAGATTTTGCGCGTGCGTTTGATGTGCCTGCCAAAATGGCCTTCTGCAATAAAGTCAGTCAATACCATTTGTGGCATAACGGCAGTCAGCTTGTCGATCACGGATTTGCCCTGTATCAGCGACTCGCGCAATTTCTCTGGCAGGACCATATAACCAAGACGCAAACTGGGAAACAATACCTTGGACAAGGTACCGACATAAATCACGCATTGCCGGGTGTCCAGGCTTTGCAGGGATGCCAGCGGTGAACTACCGAAACGGTATTCACTATCGTAGTCATCTTCCACTATCCAGGCCGCATTTTGTTGCGCCCAATCCAGCAAGGCCATGCGTCTTTGCAGGCTCATGGTCATCCCCAGGGGCATCTGGTGCGAGGGAGTGACGAAGGCCAGTTTCGCTGCAGGAAAATGAGTGGCAGCATAGGCGACATCCATGCCTTCTGCATCCACCGGCACTGGGCACATCTGCGCCTGTGCTGCATGCAGGGCTGCAGTGGTGCCGCGATAACAGGGTGCCTCTACCCAAGCCTGTTCGCCGACATCCAGCAACATGGTAGCAAGCAGGTAGAGTGCCTGTTGCGAGCCCGACGTGATCAGGATTTGCTCTGGTGTGCAATTAACGCCACGTGCGGCTTTCAGATTCACTGCCAGCAATTCGCGCAGGGGCAGATAACCGGCAGGATCGCCGTAACCGAGCTGCCCTTTGTGATGACGGTAATGCCGCGCTTCCAGTCTGGCCCATACTTCAAAAGGGAACAGGCCAAGGTCGGGCATGCTGACTCTGAAGGCGCGCACCTGCCCCTGATGGAAACGGGTCAGGCCGCGCGGGTCAATATAATGCCGGCCTCGTGACGAAATGCACTTACCATTGTCAGCCGTCACGCTGTCCGCCAGTTGCAGGTCAGTGGATTTGCCCTGTTCCACCAATGCCGGCAAGTCTTCATTCACAAAGGTGCCCTGCCCGACCGTGCCGCGCAGGTAACCTTCCGCCAACAATTGATCATAGGCGTTCAGCACGGTTTGCCTGGAGATACCCAGGGCCACGCAAAATTCACGGCTGGGCGGCAATTGCATGCCCGGCAGCATCTGGCCACCGAGTATGGCCTTTCTGATTTCGCCATATAACTGCCGGTACAAGGGCAAGCCATGTTGTCGGTCCAGCGTAATTCTGGCTATCAATGAAGATACATGCATGAGATTAAAACTTACTCAGGTAAATTGGTATTCTTATTTTATTCAAAATTGGTACTTTTAAATAGCCAATACTAAAACTAAGATTAACTTAATTTCTTCTACCCGGAGTAAAAAATGCATCAATATCAGGCAAACATTGCTTGGGAACGTGGCCAGCAGGTATTTACTGACAACCAATACAGCCGTGCCCATCAGTGGGAATTTGATGGCGGATTGCGCGTGCCCGCCTCATCGTCGCCGCTGTCTGTGCCATTGCCGATGTCAGAACCCGGTAATGTCGACCCGGAAGAAGCGCTAGTTGCTGCGCTGGCATCCTGCCATATGCTGTTCTATCTGTCCTTCGTGGCGCAACGCGGTTATGTACTGGACCGGTATCAAGACCTGGCCGTCGGCATCATGGATAACAATGCGCAAGGCAAGCGCGCTATCACCCGCATCCATTTGCGCCCGCACGAAAGCTATACCGGTGCCCGGCAACCTGACTTGCAGGAACGCGAAGAACTACATCATAGGGCGCATGAGCAATGCTATATCGCCAATTCCATTCACGCAGAAGTCATCATAGAAATCGAATAAGCATGTATTTACCAGATCATTTTTCCGAACAGCGCCTGGATGTATTGCATGCCCTGATACAGGCACATCCTCTGGCCGCCATGGTCACACACAATGAGGATGGCCTGGATGCCAATCATCTGCCTTTTCTGGTGACGCCACCGACTGCGGATGTCCCTTATGGTGTCTTGCGCGGCCACGTTGCCCGCAGCAACCCGGTATGGCAAAAAGCGGCTACGGGCAAAAACTTGCTAGTGATTTTCCAGGGTGCACATGCGTACATCAGCCCGCGCTGGTATGCAGAAAAAAAACATAGCGGCGCCGTCGTACCTACGTATAACTATGTGGTCGTGCATGCCCATGGCCCCCTGCGCATCATCGAAGATCGCCAGCAATTTCTGGCCTTGCTGACGCAACTCAGCGCACATTTTGAACACAAGCTGGATCAGCCATGGAAAGTCAGCGATGCGCCGGCAGAATACATAGACCGGATGATGGACCTGATCGTCGGTATAGAAATACCCATACAACGCATCTGCGGCAAATGGAAAACCAGTCAGAATAAAACCACCGGTGACCGCATGACGATTGCGAACGGCTTGCGCGAAAGCGGTCATTCTGAAGTGGCGGATATGGCAAGCATCATGGAACAACAGCTGTTTATTTAAAACCTTTGGGAACCTGTTTTATGAACAAAAACATTCTGGTCAGACCTGTAAAAAAAGAAGACTTTGCCGCCTGGTCTGTCCTGTGGGATGGCTATAACCGTTTCTATGAACGCACAGGCCCGAATGCGCTGCCGGATGCCGTCACGCAGATGACCTGGTCGCGGTTTTTTGATGGCTATGAACCGCTGCACGCACTGGTGGCAGAACAGGATGGGCAGTTGCTGGGGCTGGCACATTACCTGTTCCACCGGACCACCAGCCGCATTGAAGCCAGTTGTTATCTGAACGATTTGTTCACGGCACCGGAAGCGCGCGGCCAGGGTGTGGGACGGGCGCTGATAGCGGCCGTCTATGAACAGGCAAACCTGGACGGGAGCACCGTGGTGTACTGGCAAACCCATGAAACCAACACCACTGCCCAGCGACTCTATAATCAGGTGGCCGACCGGTCCGGTTTTATTGTCTACCGCAAGAGCCTGACCTAGTGGACTGTAACTTTGAAACAGAAGTGAAAGACGCTTGCCCGGCGATCAGGGCAAGGCAAGGTTAACACTTATGCACAGCGATAGTGAACTATCGCGAGCATATGCAACGCAGCCATGGTCGTCGCGCAAGCGGAAGGCACTCTGTTTTCAATTGTTACAGTCCACTGAGTCTAGCTAGCCTGCAATTCAGCCTGTACCCCAGGTCGATCTGGACACCTGATCACGGTTGATAACAAATCTTCAATATTGCGGCGCCAAGCACTCCGGCATACGCCCATTTTTGCCGGGGTGCAGCATAAAGTTTCTTTAAAATGGCTGAACTTTGCGCAAGTTAAAGCATCTACATTTCCTGATCTAACCTCCATATACAGGAAATATTATGTCGCGCACCCTGATTTCCCTCGCACTGGCTGGCCTGTTTGCCAATGCCGGCATGGCTACAGCCTTTGCTGACAATGCTGCGCCCGCCACAGCAGCCAGCCACAAACTGGTTTCCGGCATTGATCTGCAATGGCTGGATAAAAGCGTGCGGCCGCAAGATGATTTTTTCCAGTTCATGTCAGGCAAGTGGCTGGCAACGGCAGAAATTCCGGCAGACCGTGGGCGCTTTGGTTCGTTTGACCAATTGCGTGAACTGTCAGAGCAAAGGTCTTACGACATCATTCAGGCACTGGCCAATGATAATCAACTGGTCGCCGGGTCGAATCAGAAGAAAATTGCTGATTTGTACAATAGCTTCATGGATGAAGCCCGCGCCAATGCGCTGGATATCAAACCCTTGCAGACTGAATTCGCGCGTATAGATGCATTGAATGACAAGAGCAAACTTGCTGCGCTGATGGCAGACCTCAGCAAACTGGGTGTCAACCTGCCGGTAGCGGCGGGCATCAGCCTGGACGCACGTGACTCCAGTCGTTACGCGCTGTACCTGAGCCAGAATGGCCTGACCATGCCAGACCGCGATTATTACCTGAAGGACGACGATGCCAAGCTCAAGGGTTTTCGTGATGCCTATCTCACGCATCTGGAGAAAATGCTGGGCATGAGCGGCCAGGCCGCCCCGGAGAAAAGTGCAGCCGCCATCCTGGCACTGGAAACACAGATCGCCAGAATACAGTGGACCAAGGTAGCCAATCGTGATCCCATCAAGACTTATAACAAGACCGACCTGAAGCAACTGGCGCAACTGATGCCAGGCTTTGACTGGACTGCCTACTTCACCGCCGGTAACGTGGCTGGCAAGGTCGATTATGTGATCGTGCGTCAGCCTGATTTTTTCAGCGAACTGGCAAAATTAGTCGATGCGACGCCACTGGATACCTGGAAAACCTATTTGAAATGGCAAGTCCTGAATGCCTATGCACCCTTCCTCAGTCAGCGTTTTGTCGACCAGGATTTTGAGTTCAGTCACAAGACCCTGCGCGGCGTGCCTGCCAATCAGGTCCGCTGGAAACGTGGTGTCGCCCGGGTAGAAGACGCCATGTCGGAAGCGCTGGGCCAATTGTATGTGGAAAGATACTTCCCGCAAGAAGACAAGGCGCGCATGCTGACGCTGGTGAATAACCTGCTGCAGGCTTACAAACAAAGCATACAAACCCTGAGCTGGATGAGCCCGGAAACCAAGAAGGAAGCACTGGCGAAACTGGCTAAATTCAATCTCAAGATTGCTTACCCTGACCAGTGGCGCGATTATGGCAAGCTGAATATCGTCAAGGATGATCTGGTCGGCAATGTCATTCGTGGGCGGGAATATGAATCCCGGCGCCAGTTGAGCAAGCTGGGCCAGCCGGTCAGCCGCACAGAATGGAATATGAGCCCGCAGACGGTCAACGCCTATTACAATCCACGCCTGAACGAGATTGTGTTCCCGGCGGCGATATTGCAGCCACCATTCTTCAATCCGGCGGCGGACGATGCCGTCAACTATGGCGGTATCGGTGCTGTCATTGGGCATGAAATCAGCCATGGCTTTGATGACTCCGGCCGCCAGTCTGACGGCGACGGCAATTTGCGCGACTGGTGGACCAAGGAAGACAAGGCCAACTTCGGCAAACTGACTACGGCCATGATCAGCCAGTACAACGCCTATAGTCCACTGCCTGGCTACCATGTGAATGGTGCCTTGACCCTGGGTGAAAATATCGCCGATAACTCTGGCCTGTCGATTGCGTACAAGGCTTACCAGATTTCCCTGGGTGGCAAACCAGCACCGGTGATTGACGGCTTTACCGGCAACCAGCGTGTGTTCATGGGCTGGGCACAGGTTTGGCGCAGCAAGTCACGCGACGGTGAATCCATCCTCAGAATCAATACCGACACGCACTCGCCTGCCGCCTTCCGGGGCAATGGTCCACTGACGAATTTGCCCGCATTCTATTCCGCCTTCGGCGTCAAGGAAGGTGACAAGATGTATGTAGCGCCAGACAAGCGCATCACCATCTGGTAAGCCCGGTAGCAGCCAAGCTGCTGCGCTGCCGGGCCTGATGCAGGATATATCCCTGCATCAGGCCCGGCCCATTCACGCACAAACCCTACTGAAAACCTTTCCATTCCAGCACTAGGTTTGGAAGCGGGTCATTTTTTAAGCAAGCCATATCAAGCTTATCATTGTCACAACGACTGAAACATCCAGCTGTGGCAGAATAAGTTCTGGAATCCTTAATTCTTGAAAGTCCATTTATGAGTTTTGTGCGCCGTATCCAACAAGATCAGTATGATGTCCATGACAACGACGACGTGCATGCTCGCTTACACTTTTTCAAGCACCTGCAAACCATCACGAATGCCATCCATTCGACCAGCAATATCGAACAGATCATGCTCGATATGTCGCAGAGTATTTGCGAGCTGTTTGAATGTGAACGCCTGACGCTGTATTCCGTCAATTACAAGAAAAATACGATTGAATCCAAGGTCAAGACCGGCCTGATTTCCTTCAAGGATTTTGCCCTGCCGATCTCGGAAAAAAGTGTTGCCGGTTATGTGGCCATGACCAAGAAAACCATCAATCTGATCAATGTCTACGACGAAACCGAGTTAAAAACCCATTCGCCAAATCTGGAATTTTTGCGCAGAGTAGACCAGCGCACCGGTTTCCGCACCAAGCAAATGCTGGTTGGCCCGCTGGTGCATGAACAAAGCAATGAATTGCTGGGGGTACTGCAGTTGATCAATTACCGCAATGACTGTCAGTTCCCGCAATTGCTGGAAGAGGGATTCCGTTATCTGCGCAATACCCTGGCAGTGGCATTTTCCCAGCGCCTGATGTCGCCACAGGTGATTCATACCAAGTTTGACAGCCTGATCAAATCTTCGATACTGTCGATTCCTGAACTGGGCCTGGCTGCACGCGCAGCGCGACGCAAGGGTGTGGATGTGGAAGATATACTGGTTGATGAATTCGAGGTCAAGCCTGCCGATATCGGCCAGTCACTGGCGGCTTATTTTGAGTGCGGGTACCAGCCTTACAAGACCGACCGCGTGCGTCCGGATGCCTTGAAAAACTTCAAGCGTGCCTATGTTGAAGACCATCACTGGATCGTCCTGGAAGAAAGCGCTGACAGCCTGGTCATCATGACCACCGACCCGGAACGCGTAATGGCATCGCGCATAGCTCATAGCCTGTTCCCGATTGCGAAGATACAGTATTGTGTGACCACACAACGCGAGTTCAAACAGACTGTGGATCAATTCTTTGGCGACAGCGAGAACGCCGTCACCCACCTGGAAGCAGCGAATCAGGATGCCATCGAAACCGTGACAGCTGCTGAAACTGCCATGCTGGCACAAGTCAGGGAAACCATCGTCGATACCTTTGGCAAGCACCACCCTGAATTCCAGATCGATGTGCGTTCACGCGAAGACAAGATGGTCAGTCGCATGCACAAGGATGGCTCGGTACAGCGTATCGCGGGCCAGGTGATTGTTGATTTTCATGTCGATTTTCTGGATACCGGCATGAGCGCATCGGCCTGAATACGTCACAACAAATTCGCCTGCTGCCCACCTTCTGCAAAGCGTGCCAGGTCTGGCCGCTGTCTGGCGATGGATTGCCAGACCAGCCGGGATTCGACATAAGTGCGCTTGCCTTGCAGCGTGGCGGCATACAATATCCAGTGTCGTTACTATGAAGCTATCAGTCAGGGGATAAAGGAACACAGGATGCAAGATCAACAAGCGGGCCACCGCCCCATGCAAAGCTATCGGGGCAGTTGCCACTGCGGTGCCGTGCGTTTTGAGATCGAAACGGATTTCCCTGAACTGACCATGTGCGACTGTTCAATGTGCCGTCGCAAAAATGCCTTGATGGTCAAGGTGCATGAAAGCCGCTTCAAGCTGCTGGCAGGTGCAGAATCCCTGAGCGAATACCAGTTCCACAGCCATACGGCACGCCATTATTTTTGTAAGACTTGCGGCATTTATCCTTTTCATCGCAAGCGTGTCACGCCGGACAATTTTGGCATCAATGTGTACTGCCTGGAGAATTTTGACCCGGCGGGTATCCCGGTACGGCAGGCGACCGGTGCGGCCATGCTATAAGGCGATGCCGTTTTATCAGCAATGCAGGATTTTAACCATGCTTTCATTTGGGGCAATGTCGCGGAGCTCAGGCGAGCATGCAGGCTGCCCGACTGTCAGTTGCGGGTGGGGCAATGACGATTCAGATTCTGATTCAGGCCAGCAGATTTTTTTCCATGAAGATACTCAAGGGGTCTTCTTCATAATCACCAAAAGCGGCCCGTTCGGCATAACCAAGGCGGAAGTACAGGCCCAGGGCCTCGGGTTGCTTGATGCCGGTTTCCAGCCTGGCGACGCGTATATCATGGGCCAGCAAATAATCTTCCAGCGCCCGCATGATGAGCTTGGATAAACCCTTGCCACGAAATTCATCCGGCACAAACAGACGTTTGATTTCGCCATAGCTCAATTGGGCATCGTCATCAAACAGTATCTTGACAGCACCGCATGCAGCCAGTTCTTCATCGATGTGGCAGCCGAAAAACATCACATTGTCTTGCGCCAGTGCGGTGACGCTTTCGAGGTGATTGCTTTCGGCCGGATAGAGCGCAGCCATATAAGCATCAGACAGGGCGATCAACCTGCCAGCCGCGTCTGATGCCGGGTCCAGTCTTTCTACCTTCATTTTCTGTCAGGGTTTGTTCGACCAGGGTTCCACATGTCATGCCGCCTTTTGCTGGACACCGATGCTGATTATCTTCTTCAGTTCAGGTACACAAGAGCCACAGTTGGTACCGCACTTCAGTTTGCCCTGCAAGGCAGTCAATACGTCGGCTGGCAAGCCGTCCATGCCGCTCAGCGCTGCATTGATTTCTGTATCGGTCACGTTCAGGCAACTGCAAATCACTTTGCCGCGTGCAGCAAAGCCCTGCGGTGGCGTGGTGCTTGGCATCAGCAACAAGCGTCCCAACCTGGCGACGGGTTCCTGCGCCTGCAGGAAATCCTTGAGCCAGCTTTCAGCAGTGACATCACCGGCCAGCGCCACGGCAGCCAGGCTACCGTCTTTCACCAGGATATGACGCGACACGCTGCGTCGTTTGTCGTCATAGCGCAAAACATCAGTGCCAAGGATGCCGAACAAGTGTTCGATTTTTTCCAGCACGTCACCGGCCACGGCTTCTTCATTGGCAGCGCGGAAAATAACGCCGACTTTGTCGCGGCCAAACGGGGTGCACGACGCATAGGCAAATTCGCGCATATACGGTCGCAAGGCAGTCTGTACCTGGTATGCATCTTCACTATCGAGCCAGGCAAATACCACGAAACGCCAGGGCAATTCGGCCTTCAGTATCTTGACGGCAGCGGCTTTCAGTTCCGGCTGTTTGGAACTGGGGTCGATTGCCGGTGAGGTCAGGGCATTCACGCCATAGCTGGCATGCTGTGCATGGCCACGACCGGATACATATTCTTCACCCCAGTGCATGGCGATGAAAACCTGACCGGCACGCTGCTCGTCACTTTCAACGATGGGCAAAATAACGGTGCCACGACGGCTGCTGACGTGTACCAGATCGCCAGTCTTCAGGAAGCGTCTTTGCATGTCCGTGGCTTCCATGCTAATGCCAGGTTCGGCCACGTGGGCAAACAGTTGCGCCACGGTGCCGGTGCGGCTCATGCCATGCCATTGATCACGCAGGCGGCCGGTGTTCAATGAGAATGGATAACGCGCATCAACAGCATCCTTGACCGGCTGATACACGGTATTGACGAAACGTGCGCGACCGCTGGCGGTAGGGAAGATACCGTCTTCATACAAACGCTGCTTGCCCATGCTGGCACCAGCCGGGTAAGGCCATTGCTGTGGCCCCTGCTGTTCAAGTATGGCATACGACAGGCCGGTGATGTCGAGATCACGGCCACGGGTGCTGTCGCGGTGTTCATTCCAGACCTGTTCGTCGCTGTCATAAGCAAAGTTTGCCGGGGACTTGTCCAGCAAGGGCGCCAAAGCTTGCGCAAACTGGCTGGCAATTTGCCAGTCGTGCCTGGCTTCGCCTGGTGCGGGTATGACAGGGCGCACACGCGATATGCGACGTTCTGAATTGGTGACGGTGCCGGTCTTTTCGGCCCAGGTGCTGGCTGGCAAAAGGATGTCGGCATACGGCACGGTGGCGGTGCTGGCATAGGCTTCCTGCACGATGACCAGTTCGGCTTTTTGCAAGGCTTCGCGTATCAGGTTTTGCTCAGGCATGGATTGCGCCGGATTGGTACAGACTATCCAGATAACCTTGATTTCACCCTGCCTGACCGCTTCAAACATTTCCACTGCGGTTTTACCGGGTGTGGCTGGTACGTCATCGACGCCCCAGTAGGCAGCTATTTCTGCGCGATGCGCCGCATTGCCAAGATCGCGGTGGCCAGACATCAGGTTGGCCATGCCGCCGACTTCGCGTCCCCCCATGGCGTTTGGCTGCCCGGTCAGGGAAAACGGCCCCGCGCCTGGCTTGCCGATTTGATGGGTAGCCAGATGCAGATTGATCAGGGCCGCATTTTTTGCAGTACCCGACGAAGATTGATTCAAGCCCTGGCAATACAACGACAGGCTGGCTTTGGACTGGCCAAACCAGCGTGCTGCCTGTACCAGATCGGCTTCCTTGATGCCACAGGTCTTGGCCACGGCTGCCGGCGTGTAGTCACGCACGGTTTGCTTGAGTTCGGCAAAGCCTTCGGTATGCGCCTGGATGTAGTCGATATCGATCAGGTCTTCCCACAGGCACAGATGCAGCATACCGTTGAACAGGGCAACATCGGTACCGGGCAAAATCGGCAGGAACAAATCGGCTTCGCGAGCAGTATCGGTACGGCGCGGATCAGCAACAATCACTTTCAGGGCTGGATTTTTTTCCCTGGCCTGTTCCAGGCGGCGATACAAGATAGGATGGGCATAAGCCGTATTGGAGCCAACGATGAAAATCACTTCAGCCAAGTCTATATCTTCGTAACAGGCAGGCGGTGCATCAGCACCCAGCGTCTGTTTGTAACCAGCTACGGCACTGGACATGCACAGGCGTGAATTGCTGTCGATATTATTGGTGCCTATCAGGCCCTTGGCGAGTTTGTTGAAGACGTAATAGTCTTCGGTCAGCAACTGGCCGGAAATATAAAAAGCCACACTGTCGGGGCCGTGCGCCTTGATGGTGTCGGCAAACTTGCCGGCCATGCTGGCGATGACAGTATCCCAGTCACTGCGCTGGCGTGTCTGATCCCGCCCAGAAGATGGCGCCCGCATTTCGGGATAAAGTGCCCTGACCTGTTGCTGTATCATGGCATCTGCCGACAGATGCAGGGTGCTGCCTTTGCTGCACAGGCGGCCAAAATTGGCTGGGTGATCCGGGTCACCACGTACCCCCACAACCTGCCCGCCTTCGCTTTCAATCACTACACCGCAACCAACGCCGCAATAACAACAGGTAGATTTGGTTTCAGTCATAAACGCCTTTAAGTGCTCGCTGCATCACCAACATAGGTGATGCAGCGCATTTTTCCTAAGCCTCTACTGCGAGCGTGCGCAACTCATTTGCATCCAGATATACCTGATCTGCATCCACTTTCAAACTGAATTTTTGCGTGCAGCCTTCATCCGGTGCAATTGCACAGCCAGTGGGTAATTCAATATTCCAGTTGTGCAGTGGGCAAGCCACTTTTTCACCAAAGACGATACCTTGTGACAAGGGCCCACCCTTGTGTGGACACTTGTCCAGCAAAGCAAAAACCTTGTTTTCACTATTCCTGAAAATGGCCACATCCGGTTTGGCGGCACGGGCAACTACCCGTGCACCCAGTACGGGTATATCTTCAACACGACAAATTACTTGCCAATCCTGACTCATGTTTCTTTTCCTCTCAACTAAAACGGCGTTATGCTGGCAAGCGTTCAAACTGACGTGTATCGACCTGGGCTTTTTCTGGCTCATGCCATGGGTCAGACTCACCTTCCAGTGCAAACAGCAGACGCTGATACAGGTCTTTGCGACGCTCGTCGTCTTCCAGTATGATTTTCTTCACATAGTCAAGACCAACGCGGGCGAGGTAATGCACGGTACGTTCCAGATACCAGCCTTCTTCACGATACAACTGCAAGAAAGCGCCTGTATATTCCATGACTTCTTCATGGGTTTTCAGTTTGACCAGGAATTCTGCAACTTCGGTTTTGATACCTCCATTGCCGCCTACATAAATTTCCCAACCGGAATCAACACCGATGACACCGACGTCTTTGATACCAGCTTCGGCGCAATTACGCGGGCAACCGGATACAGCCAGCTTGACCTTGTGTGGCGAATACATGCGTGCCAGTTCGCGCTCCAGTTGCTGCCCCATGAGGGTGGAATTTTGGGTACCGAAGCGGCACCATTCACTGCCCACACAAGTTTTTACGGTGCGCAGGCCCTTGGCATACGCCAGGCCGGATGGCATGCCCAGATCTTGCCACACGGCGCGCAAGTCTTCTTTCTTTACGCCCAGCAAGTCGATACGCTGACCGCCGGTGACCTTGACGGTCGGTATCTTGAACTTATCAACGACATCGGCAATCCTGCGCAATTCGCTGGCATTGGTTTCACCGCCCCACATGCGCGGGATGACGGAGTAAGTACCATCCTTCTGGATATTCGCGTGTGAACGTTCATTGATGAAACGCGATTGCGGATCATCCTTGGCTTCACGCGGCCATGTAGAAATCAAATAATAATTGAGGGCAGGACGGCAACTGGAGCAACCGTTAGGTGTGCGCCAATCCATGAATTCCTGTACGCCAGCGACGGTCAACAGCTTGTTGGCCTTGATGGCATCACGCACTTGCTGATGGCTATGATCAGTACAAGAGCACATGGGTTTGACTTTCGACGCAGTCGAATAATCACCACCGGCAGTAAACATGATGATCTGCTCGACCAGGCCGGTACAGGAACCGCAGGATGCCGATGCCTTGGTATGCTTGCGCACATCATCCAGCGTGAACAAACCTTTTTCCTTGATGGCCTTGACGATGGTGCCCTTGCAGACACCGTTACAGCCACAGACCTCGGCCTCATCCGGCATGGCCGCAGCCTTGGTATGGCCTTCATGGCCGACGTCACCGGTATTCGATTCACCAAACATCAGGGAATCGCGGATTTCGGAAATGTTCTTGCCTTCGCGCAGCAATTTGAAATACCAGCTGCCATCCACGGTGTCGCCATACAGGCAGGCACCGATGAGCTTGTCGTCTTTCACCACCAGCTTCTTGTAGACGCCACCTATGGGGTCAGACAAGATGATTTCTTCGGTATCTTTACCACCCATGAATTCACCGGCAGAAAACAGGTCGATGCCTGTCACTTTCAGTTTGGTGGATGTGACTGAGCCCTGATAACGACCAATACCAAAATTCGCCAGGTGATTGGCGCAGACCTTGGCCATTTCAAACAAAGGTGCAACCAGACCGTACACTGTGCCGCGATGATTGACGCATTCACCGACAGAATAAATACGCGGGTCATAGGTCTGCATGGTGTCATTGACGATGATGCCGCGGTTGCAGTACAGGCCGGCAGATTCTGCCAGGGCTGTGTTCGGGCGTATGCCGACAGCCATGACGATCAGTTGCGCCGGGATTTCCAGGCCATCGGTAAAACGTATGGATTTCACATGGCCATTCTCGTCACCGGTAATGGCTTCGGTATTTTTTTCAAGCAGGAAATTCAGGCCACGGTCTTCCAGGGATTTTTGCAGCATCTTGCCGGCAACAGGGTCCAACTGACGTTCCATCAACCAGCCAGGCAGATGCACGACAGAGACACTCATGCCGCGCATTTTAAGACCATTGGCAGCTTCCAGCCCCAGCAGGCCGCCACCAATGACGACGGCGTGCGTATGTTTTTCGGCTGCGTCTATCATGGCATTGGTGTCATGAATATCGCGGTAGGCGATCACGCCCTTGAGGTCTTTGCCAGGTACCGGCAGCATGAAAGGAGTGGAACCAGTCGCCAGCAGCAGGCGGTCGTATTCGGTCTGGGTGCCATCTTCGGCAATCACGATGCGTTTGTGACGATCGATTTTGGTGATTTTTTTACCGAGGTGCAGGGTGATATTATTTTCTTCATACCAATCGACATCATTGAGCATGATGTCCTTGATAGTTTGCTCACCCGCCAGCACCGGTGATAACAGGATGCGGTTGTAATTGGCATAGGGTTCTGCACCAAAAACGGTAATGTCGTACAAATCCGGGGCAATCTTGATCAACTCTTCAAGGGTACGCACACCTGCCATACCATTCCCGACCATCACTAGCTTTAATTTCTTCATGGCTGCTCCTTTACATGTCTCCGCGATCTATAAGCAAGAGCAATGCCAGTTCGAAATTTCCGGGAAAACAACTTTTCCCGCTTTATTCAGTGCGCACCAATATAACCATATATAAAATAGCTTTGCACAGGGAAAACCAACAATTACTCAATCCCGTGATAAGTAATGCCACTTACTGAAGCGCAGCATAAAAAACCCTGGTTTTACACAAAATGAGCAGGCCAAACTAGTGCACTGCACCATTTAATTTACGCAACGCACGTTTTTCGCGCATTTTGTGCCGGATTTAATCATTGGTCGCTGCATATCCTGCACAATTTGATGGCACGGCACTTGCAAGTGGCATGATCGTTCATCATTGGAGCGATCATGCAAAAAACATCATTCTGGAAAGCTGGCCATCCGCCAACCCTGTTAGCGTCTTTCTTTTACTTTGACCTGAGTTTCATGGTCTGGGTTCTGTTAGGCCCCTTGGCGATACAGATATCCAAAGACCTGGGGTTGACAGCGGCACAAAAAGGCCTGATCGTTGCCACGCCTTTGCTGGCTGGTGCACTGTTACGTATCGTGATGGGTATTCTGGTTGATCATCTGAAACCTAAAAAAGCTGGCCTGATAGGTCAGGTCGTGGTGCTGGTTGGTCTGTGCTGGGCCTGGCTGGGCAATATACACAGTTATGAACAGTTGCTGTTCCTGGGTGTGATCCTGGGCGTGGCCGGTTCTGCCTTTGCCGTTGCGCTGCCGCTGGCGTCACGCTGGTATCCGCCAGAACATCAGGGTACGGCGCTGGGCATTGCCGGCGCGGGCAATTCCGGTACTGCTTTTGCTGCACTGTTTGCGCCGGCACTGGCCATCGCTTACGGCTGGTCGAATGTGTTTGGACTAGCCCTGATCCCGTTATTGGTGGCACTGATTGTCTACCTGGTGTTTGCCAAGGACGCGCCGGGTGACACAGCCAGCAAATCACTGGGTGAATACCTGGCGGTGCTGAAAGACAAGGATGCCTGGTGGTTCATGTTCTTTTATAGCGTGACCTTTGGTGGTTTTTCTGGCCTGGCATCGTCACTGACCATTTATTTCAATACCCAATATGGTTTGTCACCGGTACAGGCCGGTTATTTCACGGCTGCCTGCGTTTTTGCCGGTTCACTGGTGCGCCCGTTTGGTGGCCGCATTGCTGACCGCATCGGCGGTATCAAGACGCTGTCGGTGATGTACACCATTGCTGCAGCCTTCCTGTTTATTGCTGCGACTGGCTTGCAGTCATCCGTGGCGGCTGTGATTGTCTTTGTGATCGCCATGCTGGCACTGGGTACCGGCAATGGTGCAGTGTTCCAGCTGGTACCACAACGCTTCCGTAAAGAGATGGGCGTCATGACCGGCCTGGTTGGCATGGCCGGCGGCATAGGTGGTTTTTACCTGGCGGCCAGCATGGGTTACTCACGCCAGATCACCGGCAGTTATCAACTGGGCCTGTCGATTTTTGCCGGCCTGGCCATCGTCGCCCTGCTCGGTTTATCATTGGTCAAGAAACGCTGGCGCACCACATGGGGTTCTGCCGCCATGACCACTGCAAAAATCTGATCACCTGAAGGTCATCCCACACCATGCCTCTTATCGTCACCACCGGCTATCAGTCTGTCGCAGGTATACGCAGTCGTAATGAAGATTTTGTCGGCATGGTGACGCCGGGTGAGCCGGAACTGTCAAGCAAGGGCATGATACTGGCCGTCGCCGATGGCGTATCCGGCAGTGAAGGCGGGCGTGAAGCGGCTGAATATGTGGTACGCGGTTTGCTGACCGATTACTACGCCACCCCGGACACCTGGGAAGTGACCACGGCACTGGAAAAAGTCGTGGTCGCCATGAATAGCTGGGTGCAGCAGCAAGGCTCGGTCAGGCGCGAGCTGGCAGGCATGGCCACCACCCTGACCACCCTGGTCTTGCGCGGACGCATGTATTACAGCGCCCATGTCGGCGATACCCGCTGCTATCTGCTGCGTAATGACCACTTGCAGAAACTGACGCAGGACCATGTCTGGGACAGGCCAGAAATGCAGCATGTACTGACGCGCGCAATCGGCCTGGATTCACATCTGGTGATCGACCATGGCATGGGTGAATTGCGTGCCGGCGACGTATTCCTGCTGGCCAGTGACGGCGTCTGGGCAGCCATCAGTGAATATGACCTGAGCGATTTCCTGCGCCAGGTCAGCGCCCAAAGCCTGAGCCCGGAACTAGCCTGCACCGCATTATGCGAAGCCGCGATGAAGGCCGGCTCACAAGATAATTGCAGCGCCCTGGTGGTGCGTGTGCAAGAACTGCCGGAAGGTGACTTGCGGGATGCCATTACCGAATTGCATGTCTTGCCGGTACCGCCCCGCATGAAGCCCGGCCAGATGCTGGATGGGTATGTGATTGATGAAATCATGCATACCTCGCAGACCACCCTGCTATACCGCGTGACCGATCCGGTACATCATCGCAAGCTGGTGTTGAAGACCCTGCACCCTGACCGTGCCACAGATGCCCAGGAGCGCTCAGCCTTTGCGCATGAAGCCTGGCTGGCGAAACGCGTGGTCGCCCGCTTTTTCCCGCAGGTGATCACACCTGAACAAAGAAATTACCTGTATTACCTGTCCACCTGGCATGCCGGCGATTCACTGCAAAGGCGGCTGGATGCCGGGCAGCACTTTACCGTACCCGAAGCCGTCGTATACGGTGGCAAACTGGTGCGCGCCGTCGGTGCCCTGCACCGGCGCAGCATATTGCATAGGGACATCAAACCGGCCAATGTGCATCTGGGTGACGATGATGAAATCCGCATCCTTGATCTGGGCGTGGCGCAGTCCGGCTTTGACAGCAAGGATAGCTCGCAGGCCAGCAATTTCAATCTGGCCGGCACACCTTCTTTTCTGGCCCCGGAACAATTCCAGGGTGAACCACCATCCCGGGCAACCGATATCTATGCTACCGGCGTCACCCTGTATTATCTGCTGACGCGGCATTATCCGTATGGCGAAGTCGAGCCTTTCCAGCGACCCAAATTCGGTGATCCGGTAACACCGGGGCGTTACCGCCCTGACTTGCCGCACTGGCTGGAAAATGTTTTGCTGAAAGCGATTGACCGCGATCCGCAAGACCGCTTTGAAACCGCAGAAGAATTTCTGCTGGCGCTGGAACGTGGCGCCGCCCATCCCCTGCCCGCCCCTAGTATCAAGCCGCTGGCCCAACGCGACCCGCTGTCGCTCTGGCGTACCCTGGCTATCATCTCCATCGTTGCCAATCTCTTGCTGGCGTATCTGCTGATCGCACGTTAAACAAAACACCATTCGCGCTTATGTGCTTATGTGCATACGCTGCTGCATGATGCATACTGCAACTGTTTGTTGAAACTCAGTCCATAAATAAGGCAGAGTGTGAACAACGATATTGCCCTCATAATTAATAGTGTATTAACATTGGGCAGATATTCACTTGTAGACTGAGCTTGCCATGCGTAACAGCTTTGACCACCTGATACATGTACTGGGCCTGCGCCGCATAGGGGTAAGGCTGGCGCTTAGCTACGCCTTGTTGCTGGGGCTGTTCACCATCGTCCTGTTGTTGCCAATCTCGCAAATTCGCAAGATGACGGTGCAGAGTGAAAAATTTGCAAGCAAGGAAATACAAAGCCTGCTGTATGTACAGGAATTAAGTTTATCCACAGAAAATGTCGGACGCGCCCTGTTGCAATTGCTGACCGTACCGTATGAACAACGCATACATGAATATGCTGCCGTCGACGAAAAAAATCGCCAGATCGACAAACTCATCACTGCTCTCGAAGCCTCGCTGAGCGACGACGAGCAATTGCAGAACCTGAAAACCCTGAAAGAAAAACGCAATATCTACCAGCAAAACTATATTGTCACCGTCAACCAGTTGGAAGATGAAGGACAGGAAGCCGCCAAATCCACCTTTCTTAAACAGGTGCAGCCGGCACTGGGCGATTTGTTGCAGGAATCAAAAACCTTTCTGAACCGTGAACAGAAATTGATACAACAACACCAGGCCGAAGCCCAGCAAGACTTTGAACGCACCGGCGTGATGGTGGCCCTGCTGTCAGGCGTTGCGGTGCTGGTGGCTGCCGTTCTGGCCTGGCTGACGACCCGCAGCGTGGTCCGGCCACTGGCACGGCTGCAGGCCAGCGCCCTGCAAATCGCCAACGGTGACTACCAGACGCGCGTCACTCCCAGCAAGACAGAAGAAGTGGCACGGGTAGGCGAAGCCCTGAATGCCATGGCCACCGCCATCGGCATACGCGAACAAACGGTCGAGCACCTGGCTTACTATGATCCCCTGACCGACTTGCCCAACCGCACCTTCATGCTGAAAACCCATGATGGCCAAGGTGAACCGCATCAGGGCTTGGTACTGATGGACCTGGCACGCCTTAAAATCATCAATGAAACCCTGGGTTTTGATACCGGCGATACCGTCATCTACGACGTGGCCAGCCGTCTCAAATCGGTAGTCAGCCAGGACCAGGGCGAGCGAAAACCATGGCTGGCAAGACTGGCTGGTGGTGCCTTTGCCATACTGTGTTTCAACACCAGCAAAACCGCCATGGAAAGCCTGCATCAGCGCATAGATGCCGTCTTGGCTGAACCGGTCAAGTGTGCCCAGCATTCTGTCGATGTCAGCCTGGTGTATGGCCTGGCCATCACCATCGACACTGCACTGCCATTGATGACCCTGATACGCAATGCCGAAGTGGCCCTGTATGCTGCCAAGCGCAGCGCCAGTGCAGCAGCCTGGTATACCGATGCACAAGAGGCTTCACGTCTCAGTCATTTAAGCCTGCTGTCCGATCTGCGTTCTGCCGTCAGGGATTCAGAGCTGCAAATGTGGCTGCAACCCAAGCTGCATCTGGACGATGGCAAAGCCTATGGTTTTGAAGCCCTGGTACGCTGGCAGCATCCAACCCGTGGCTTTATTTCACCGGCAGAATTTGTCCCCTTTGCCGAACGTACCGGCTATATCAGCATGCTGACCATGTGGATGCTGGAACAAGCCATCACCACCCTGCTTGGCTGGCAACACGCGTATCCTCAGCAAACCATCGCCGTCAATGTCAGCACCCATGATTTGCGGGATGACAGTTTTCCAGACCAGATCGCCGCCCTGCTACAACGCCATGCCGTCAACCCGGCCCTGCTGAAACTGGAAATCACTGAAAGCGGTATCATGGAAGACCCTGACAGCACGATACTCTTGCTCAAGCGCTTGCGTGATATCGGGCTGGATCTGTCGATTGATGATTTTGGTACGGGTTATTCTTCGCTATCGTATTTGCAGCGCCTGCCTGTCAGCGAATTGAAAATAGACCGCAGCTTTGTGACGCATATCGATGCCCAGCCCAGCACCCAGAGCCTGGTCAGGGCCATCATCGCGATGGGCCATGGGCTAGGGCTCAGTGTCATTGCAGAAGGTATAGAAACTGCCGCAGAACGCGAAACCTTGCGTCTGTTGGGCTGTGATTCCATGCAGGGCTATTTTGCCAGCAAACCACTGCATGGCGCAGCCCTGCAAACATGGTTGAGCAATTTACCGGTGAACTGAACAATTTTTCATGCAAGCACCCGCACTCCCAAACGATGAAACCATACGCCTGCAGACGCTGCAGGCATGTGCCATCCTTGATACCCCGGCAGAAGAGCGCTTTGACAGGCTGACACGACTGGCAAGACATCTGTTTCAGACCCCCATGGCCCTGGTGTCGCTGATCGACACTGACCGCCTGTGGTTCAAGTCACACCAGGGGATGGATGCCGTGCATGTGCCAAGGGATATCTCGTTTTGCGGCCATGCCATCCTGTCACACGACGTGTTGTATGTGCCAGACACCAGACTGGATTTGCGTTTCTCTGACAACCCGCTGGTCACTGATGCCCCCCATATACGTTTCTACGCCGGCGCACCGCTGCGGGCCAGGAATGGCCAGCGACTGGGCACGCTGTGCATCATGGACAATGTACCCAGAACCCTGAGCCAGGATGACCTCACTGCCTTGCGCGACCTGGCCGATTGCGTGGAACACGAATTTTCCCGAGAAGAACAGCAACGCCAGCACCATGCCTTGCTGGCATTGACCGAGATTACCTCGCTGTCGTATCAAGACCCAGAAAACCTGTTGCGACAGGCCCTGGAAATGGCCTGTGATTATCTGGGCATCAGTACCGGACACATCGTCAAGATAGAAGACGGGATGTGTGAAATCATCCTGCGACAATCCGGTGATGATCGTTTCCATGAAGGCGAAAAAATCCCGCTGACCAAGTCGTTTGCCGCACTCACCCTGGCCAGCAATACCGTCTTTCACATTGCAGACGTATTTGACAGTCCCTATCTGCGTCACCCGGGTTATACACAACTGGGTGTGGTCTGCTATATCTCGGTCACGCTGTACATGAATGAACGCCAATACGGCACCCTGAATTTTTCTGATGTGCATGCGCGCCTGTTTCCGTTTTCGGATGTGGAAATTGAATTCGTGCGTTTACTGGGTGACTGGGTTAGCGGTGTCCTGAAACGCCAGGAACTGGACCGGCAGTTGCAACAGCAGCGCTTGCTGAGTGATGCCATCGCCAAAACCCAGGTGCTATTCATCAGCGAAAGCGATCAGGAAAAAGGCTTCGAATCCCTGCTGACTGCCACCCTCAACCTGAGCGCCAGTGAATGCGGTTTCATCAGCGAAGTTTTTCACGACAAGCAGGGTGAACTCGTCCTGAAATCGACCGTGCTGGCCTGGAACACCAATGACGAACTGACTGTAGGTACGCCGCTGGTGCAGGAAGTGCAAGACCAGTTGTCACAGCATCTGACAACACTGTTTGCTGCCCAGGAAAATGCCGCCCAGACGCCGTTGTTGCTAACGCCGGAACTGGCAAAACTGGATATCATTTTTCCAGAACACCTGAGACCACTTAACAACTTCCTGGGCATCCCCGTCCATTACGATGGCGAACTGATTGCCATCGTCGGCATTGCCAATCGCCAGCATGATGCCAAGGTCGATGCCGACGCTGAAGCGGCGGATAAGTATGCAGATGATGCATTGATCGCTTTTCTCAACCCCCTGTTCAGCACACTGGGTCAATTGATCAGTGCTGCCCGCGTACAAAAGCACAGGTATGAAACCGAACGTCAGTTGGCGAATGTCATCAAGGGTACCAATATCGGGACCTGGGAATGCAATATCCTCACCGGTGAAACCATCTACAACGAGCGCTGGGCAGAAATGCTGGGCTATACCCTGGCTGAACTCAGCCCCACCACGGTAAATACCTGGCTGAACCTGTGTCACCCGGAAGACCTGAAAGTGACCAGTGCGCTGATCGAACAGCACTTCCGTGGCGAGATCGAATATTTTGATCTGAAAAGCCGCATGCGACACAAAGATGGACGCTGGATCTGGATACATGATCGCGGTTGCGTGGTCAGTTGGAGTCCTGATGGGCAACCACTGATCATGTCGGGCAGCCATGCCGACATCACCACGCAAAAAGAAGCCGAAGCAGAACTGGAACACGCCTACGAGCTACTGGAAAAATCAAATGCTGCTGCCCGCATAGGCACCTGGGAACTGGATGCGCAAACCCGGGAATTACACTGGAGTAAAGTCACCCGGCAAATCCATGAAGTGGATGACGATTTCAGTTGCACGGTAGAACATGCCATCAGTTTCTACAAGGATGAAAGCTACCAGAAAAAAATAACCCAGATGGTGGGTGATGCCCTGCGCGAAGGCAAAGCCTTTGATACCGAACTGTGCATCGTCACCGCACGCGGCAATGAGCGCTGCGTGCATGTCATCGGCTTCCCGCAGTTTGAAGACAATGTCTGTCTGCGTCTGTACGGTACCTTTCAGGACATCAGTGAAAGAAAAGCGGCCGAAGAATCCCTGCGGGATCACGCGGCCCATACCAGCACCATCGTTGACAATGTGCTGGATGGCATCATCACCCTGAATGAAGATGAATATATACTCAGCGTCAATAATGCTGCAGCCAATATTTTTGGGTATGACATTGATGACCTGCCCGGCCAGCACATACGCCAGTTGATGCCGCAGGTATACGCCGCCCCGGCAGTTGAAGATGCCGCAGTCACTGACAGCAAGCAAGATCAAGAAGAACAGCAGGCCAATGCAAGCAGCGTCAAGGATATGATCGGCATAGGACGCGAAATCACGGGCCGCAAAAAAGATGGCAGCCTGTTCCCGCTTGATGTATCCATGTCGGCCGTCAAACGCCAGGGAAAACCCCTGTACATAGGCTTGATACGCGACATCACAGAACGCAAACGTATCGAACAGATCAAGAATGAATTTATATCTACCGTCAGCCATGAGCTGCGCACGCCGCTGACATCCATCTCTGGCGCACTGGGTTTGATATCGGGTGGTGTGCTTGGCAAATTTCCGGATCGCATCCAGCAGATGCTGGACATTGCCATTAAAAATTGCCTGCGCCTGACCTTCCTCATCAATGATTTGCTGGATATGGAAAAACTGTCGGCAGGTAAAATGGTATTCCATTTCCAGACCGTAGCGCTATCCGAGATCTTGATGCAGGCCATAGAATCGAATCAGACTTTCGGCGCGCAACGCCACGTATCACTGTACCTGGCACGTTCGGTTCCGGCTGTCAGTGTGTCGGTAGATACGCAAAGATTCATGCAGGTGTTGTCCAACCTGCTGTCGAACGCCATCAAATATTCGCCAGAAAATGGTACGGTGGAGATCACCGCCACAGCCAATGAACGCCGCGTGCGCATCAATGTGATCGACCATGGTGCGGGTGTGCCGAATGAATTCAGGGACAGGATATTTCAAAAGTTTGCCCAGGCAGATTCATCGGATACCCGACAGAACGGGGGTACCGGGCTGGGACTGGCAATTACCCGGGAACTGGTCGAAAGAATGGATGGCAATATCGGTTTTGAATCGCGCCCGGGGCGCGGAGCCAAGTTCTATATCGACCTGCCTATCTCACCCAAAGAGCCAGCTACCTCGTGAACTGTACCTGTGCAAGAGTCAATGCTGCACTAAAAGGATGCGAGCACTAGCTCCCCCTGCCCTGAATACCATGTATCGCTAGCAATAAGCGTCGCTATGGCATCAATGCAAAAAGTTTTCATTTGCGCGATACCAGATAAACCACTACCATAGAATTCGCATCTTAAGTATCTGAGCCTGCAAGTAAAAGCGAATGTTCCATGGTGGCGTGACTTTATTCTGGACGGGTCTGTCGATGAGCATCAAAAAAAACGTCCGATTTTATATCTATATCGCGTATTTTTTTACCGGCCTGATATTATTATTCGCCATTGCCATGGGTACCGTGCAGTTCACCCGCATGAGTAAAATCATCCTGGCGCAGGCTGCCAGCAGCTATACCCTGATAGGCAATGAAGTCGCCAGCAATGTCAAAGACATTTATGAGCCAGTAAAAAGCCAGACCGAAATATTGGCACAATCCCTCCCCATCTCTGGCCGAAACCTGAATCAACGCCTGACCCACGTCACTTACCTGGCCAAGGCCATCATCAGCGTCAAATATGCAACCTCAGCCTATGTAGGCTTTGCCGATGGTGAATTTTTTCTGTTGCGTCAATACGCCAAATCGAATGGCAATAAAGGTATCTTCAAGGCACCGGAAAAAACGGCATGGATAGTGCAAAGCACCAGCCTGGATGCGGACAAGATGGTCGAACATGTGGTGTACCTGGACGACAGACTGAATGAAATCAGTCGCCAGCAAATCCCCCTGCGCAACTATGATCCGCGCTTGCGTGGCTGGTATGAAAACGCCATGAAAAACCCCAGCAAGGCGAATGTATCCGAACCATATTACTTCTTTACTACCGGACAGATCGGTGTCACCTATGCGCAAAAAATCGTCGATGCCGACGCTGTTGTCGGCATCGACATAGAACTGCCAACCATCCATGAAACCATCAAGAACAGTAGCGTCACGCCATCAACCAGCATCGCCCTGATAGACCGTAAAGGCCAATTGCTGGCCTGGCAAAACGCTCAGCAAGCTGCCTACAGACCACAAATCATCACCAAACTGGATGGCACGCAAAGCATGCCCACGCTGGCAGAGCAAGATGCACCGGTACTGAACAAGCTGCTGGAACTGGATGTCACTGACAGCAATTCCAGCCAGGCGCTGGATGTCCTGGGGCAAACCTGGGCCAGCTACCGGGCCAATATACAAATCCCCGGTGGCCAGGACTTGCGCATACTGATCGCCAGCCCGCATGATGAATTGCTGGCCGACATTATCAAGATGCGTCAGCAAACCATCATGCTATTTATCGTGATGCTGGTGATAGGCATAGGCGTGACTATTTATTTTTCACGCCTGGCATCCAAACCACTGAAACAATTGAATGACGAAGCCAGCAAGATCGCCCGTTTCGATTTCCAAAGCCCCATCAACATCCAGTCACGCATCAAGGAAATTGCCGACCTCGCGCATTCCATGGGCGGCATGAAAGCGACCATACGTTCCTTCCTTGATATCGCCAGCAGCCTGGCATCAGAAACCAATTACGACAAATTACTGGCACGGGTATTGAAGGAAATGTCGGAAATCACCGACGCCAAATCCGGCATCCTTTACCTGTACCAGCCGCAAGACCAATCCATGCAAGTGGTGCAAGTCTACGTCGACCACCAGGTACTGGAAAGCGATGCGCAACGCATTGCCATGAGCGATGAAGGCCACCCCGTGATCCAGGCATGCAAATCAGGCAGTAGTATCTGCCAGTTACAGGCAGCGGACCTGCCGCGCCTTTTCAGCGCGCTGCCCAGCACCAACCATGTCACCACCCTGATTGCGATCCCCTTAAGGGACCGCAACAACACCCTGGTCGGCGCGATTGCCCTGATGATTGATGATGCCGATATTGACCCCGGCAGGCAAGCCATGGCCGAAGCCGTATCCGGTGCCGCCGCTGTCGCCATAGAAAACCAGCGCCTGATACAGGAACAGAAAGCCTTGCTGGAAGCCTTCATCCAGTTGATCGCCAGCGCCATCGACGCCAAGAGTCCCTACACTGGCGGCCACTGCCAGCGCGTGCCGGTACTGACCAGGTTATTGGCCCAGGCTGCCTGCAAGGAAACCGAAGGCCCGTTTGCCGGCTTCCAGCTTAGCGATGTCGAATGGGAAGAACTGCATATTGCCGCCTGGCTGCATGACTGCGGCAAGGTCACCACGCCCGAATACATCGTCGACAAGGCGACCAAACTGGAAACCCTGTACGACCGCATCCATGAAATACGCATGCGCTTTGAAGTCTTGAAACGCGACGCCCAGATCGATTACTGGCAAGCCATCGCCAATGGTGCGATTGGTGAACATGCCGCAGAGCTGAAAGAAAAACGTGATAAAGATATCGCCGGACTGGACAGCGATTTTGCCTTCATTGCCGAATGTAATGAAGGCGGCGAATTCATGGAATCCGACAAAATCGCCCGCATACAGCGCATCGCCGAACGCAGCTGGACCAGGACATTACCGGACCGCATCGGCATTTCACACGAGGAAAAAAAACGCAAAGACCGCACGCCAGAAGCGCTACTGCCGACCACAGAACACCTGCTGAACGACAAGGCCGAACACATCTTTCCCCGTTCCGCCCGCGACACCATCACACCCGACAACCCCTGGGGCTTCAGGATCAATGTACCCGAACACCTGTATAACCGTGGCGAAGTATATAACCTGAGCGTAGCCCGCGGCACCCTGTCAGAAGAAGAACGCTACAAGATCAATGAGCACATGATACAAACCATCATGATGCTGGAAAAACTACCCTTCCCGCGTCACCTGGCCAAAGTGCCAGAAATCGCTGGTGGCCATCATGAAAAAATGGACGGCACCGGCTATCCCAAACGCCTGACCGCTGCCGACATGAGCATCCCCGCCCGCATGATGGCAATAGCCGATATCTTCGAAGCCCTGACCGCCGCCGACCGCCCCTACAAAAAAGGCAAGACCCTGTCAGAAACCATCAAGATCATGAGTTTCATGAAAAAGGACCAGCATATCGATGCCGAATTATTTGGGCTATTCCTGAAATCAGGCGTGTATCTGGAATACGCGAAGATGTTTATGCAAGCAGAGCAAATTGATGTGGTGGATGTCGCGCACTATGTTTGAACCAGGTAGCCGATACCTAGACCATGCGCATTTTGAGCAGCGCATAAGCCCCACGTGGACTCCAATTGCGCACGCGCAATAAGATCTCAAACAGGTTCTAGTCAAGAAAGGCATCCAGTGCCTCTGTCGGTCTCCCTGTATTATCAAAAGCACCGAAGCTATAGCCTTTCCAGTTTTTGTAGGATTGCGCTTCCCAATAGATCACTCCCAGGCCAAGCTGACGGTTGACCGAACGGACCTTGGTAATCACATCGCTCAGAATAGTTTTCGCTTGTGGATGGTCCCAGGGTACGCCGACTTCTGTCACCATGACGGGTACTTGATAACGGTCTGTCATATCATTCAAATTCGCAAGACAGGCGTTGTTTGCCGATTGCCATGTATGGCCAACGGCTTCAAGTGGATACGATGAGGCACCAATGACATCAAACTTGCCACCATTGCTTTTCAAACCATCAAAAATCCAGCGAAACCCTTCGTTATTATGGCAATTGGCAAGATGCACTATAACCAGGGCCGTGGGGAAAACCTGCTTGACTGCGTCGTAGGCAGCAGTCGTCAATTCTGCATAATTTTTCATGTTGCTGGCCGCCTTGGAAGGCCGTGCACTATCCCACAGCATACCGTCATTGGTTTCATTACCAACTTGTACCCATTCAGGTGCAATGCCTGCATCACGCAGCGCCAGCAAGGTCGCAGAGGTATGTTGCGCGATGTCGGTGCGCAATTCAGTAATACTGTGTTGACTCCATGCGGCTGGCTTGGTCTGGTGTGCGGGGTCAGCCCAGGTGTCACTGTAGTGAAAATCGATCATGATGCGCATGCCTGCCTGTTTTGCCCGTTGCGCCTTGGCCAATACATCTTGCAAACCATTCCAGCCATCTGCAGGATTCACCCACACCCGCAAACGCACAGCGTTCATGCCCTGTTCTTTTAAAGTCAGGAAAATATCTTGCCTGATACCTGCCTTATTGAAAAATGGATAGCCGGATGCTTCCATCTCTGATAGCCAGCTAATGTCCGATCCTTTGGCAAAGGCTTTTTCCGTTTTTACTTGTGCCGGATCACCGGATGAGGTTTTCATCGGTGTCGCATCTGGCACATTTTGTGCGCTGGCGTTGGCACAGCTCATCAGCACCAGACACATCGCTGAAAAAAAGGGGAGAGATTTCATGACTTGATAAAATGGTTGAGGAGGTAAATTCGTCAAAAAACAGGGGCGATTTGCATCGCCCCTGTTCTTAAGAAATTACATCTTATAAGTCAACCCCAAATTAAAGCGACGGCCAAACTCAGTCACTTCTTGTTGATATGGATTATTTGCACTCGTATAAACCACTTTTTGGTTAGTCATGTTGTCGATACCAAATCGCACTTGCAACTGTGGTGTAATTTGTTTGGACAGATTCAAGGTCAGGTAAGTCTCTGCACCATTCAGTATCAACTGCCCTGCGGCCCAGGTAGGATTACGTACGAAGGCACTATGGTAGTTAGCAGAAAGCCGTGCTTCATAACCAGCTTTTTCGTACCAGACAGTGAGACCGCCATTGTGTTTCATCAAACCTTCGATAGGGAAAGGATTGACAGAAGGCATATTTTCCTTGATGTCACTTTCTGTATAAGCATAATTACTGTACACACCCAAACCATCGAATGGTGCAGGCAAACCAGTAAATGCTTGCTGATACACCAGCTCCAGTCCTTTGACATTGCCACCGCCACCATTCACCGAACGTGTGATCAGTGCAGTGCGGCCATTGATGCTGGTCTTGTCCTGCGTGATTCCTATGTAGCGTGAAACTTGTTTATAGAACACGCCAGCCGATGCCAATCCACCTTTGGCGAAATACCATTGATAAGCCAGATCCATTTGATTCGACATCATTGGTTTCAATTCCGGGTTTCCGGCACTACCTGTCAACGGCTGTACAGGATTGGGATCAACATACAAATTACGTGAAGCACGCATTTCATCCAGTGGGGCACGTGACATGGCGCGCGCCAAACTGAAACGCACCTGCTTTTCTTGCTTGTCGTCCATCGCAAATATCAAATTCAGGCTAGGCAAGACCTCTGTATACGAAGTTCCGCCCTGCACTGGTGTCGGTTTCGCGTCACTCAATGATTGCATGCCTTCGCCAGTTTGGCTGGTATGGACCACGCGCACACCTGCGTTGCCGCGATATCCTGTTCCCAGGAAAGTGCCATCGAGGTCAGCTTGCGCATAGAGTGATGAACTACGTTCTTTTACTTTCCAGCCGGACAGTAAATCATTCTGCGTTTGTGGACGACCGTTAGAACTGAATACATTGGCGCCAAAGGCAGCGAAAGAAGATGCATCAAAATTTTTCAGCGCAATAAATGGAGCAAAGCCGTCAACGCGTATGGTTTCATAGGCCGAATCAGGTATCGTTCCTGTTGGGGACACACTCCATGTCGTTTGGCTATACGATTTTTCGCGGTCGGTGAAGCGGGCACCAAACTTGACACGACTTACAGCACCCCAGTCAACACCACGGGATGCGTTCACATGGAAGCCATTCAATTCATCTTTTAAGTGGCCATCAGTATCAACATACATGGTTGGTGCGCCAAACGCTGCCGGATTTCCCGAATCCTGACCCAAGGTGTATACCTGGCGATCATCCCCGGTAAACGACCAGGTGAGTGTGCCGTTGTTTTTTGCAAACAGGCGCAAGTCACGCCATTGGCTGTCACGTTTCGCACGCGAAGTGGACAAGTCGGTCTCGACCTTCCAATCGCCTATCGTAAACTTGCCGTTGAGACCACCGGCCACATTGGTATTGTCTTGCACCCACTTATAATCATTGGTGGTCAGGCCCACGTCTTTTACAGTAGCGCCCACCACATAGCCATTGCGGATATCGAGATTACTGTAGTTGGCTTTTTGCCAGCCATCCCAGTTACCGACATCACCCGTCCAGTGTTGCAAACCAGGCTCATCGATGGCCGCTTTTGCATAATAAACATCACCAGTAATCAAGGCATTGGGACTGGCTTTCCATTCGACTTTGCCAAGCAGGCTGGTGCGTTTATCAGTACCGCGTTTGACATCATCACCAAAGCCCCATGGCGTTTTATCAATCTTGCCGTCACCATTCAAATCGGCTGAATGGTCTTCGTTAAAACCCCAGTGTCTTATATTCTTTTGGAGTGAAGGCTGGTCCTGATAACTGAAAGCCAGTGCGACACCCAAGGTATTATTATTGAATTGGTCGATGTAGATGCCGCCAAGACGTGGTGTCCTGCTTTTAGCACCCGGAATTTGATCTCCCATCGGATAATACAAGGCATCTGCCTTCAGGGAAATCTGGCGTTCCTTGAATTTGAGTGGCTGTACTGTCTGCAAATCTATGGTCGTCGCAATCCCGCCTTCTGTAATTTCAGCAGATTGTGTTTTGTATACCGTTGCCCCGCTTAAAGATTCTGAAGGGAATTGTTCAAAGCGCACTGCACGGCTGGGTTCAGTCGACGCCAATTCACGACCATTGAGGGTCGCACCAATAAAGCGTGGGCCCATACCGCGCGCCACAATCTGGCTTGCATTACCGCGATCCAATCCTGACGACAGTCCTGGCAGTCGTGCCAGGGATTCTGCGATGGTGGTATCCGGCAACTTGCCAATATCTTCCGAAGCAATCGCTTCGATCATGCTGTTGGATGCTTCTTTGCTGGCAAGGGCATTGCGTACCGAAGCACGAATACCACTCACTGTCACCTGTTGCACTTCGTCAGTCGCTGGCGCTGCTGGCTTTTCCTGGGCAAAGGCGGTCGCACTGATTGCTGGCATCATGAACAAGGCATGAATAAGCCAGCTGATTTTCTTTTGTTTCATTTTATCTCCTGTATTTTTTTAAAGCGCTGCCGTATTAACGCCAGCGAGTAACTCTTTTTAACTCCAGAGTTTAAGAACTCATTTCATTAATCGCGATGAGTTCCAATCATCCTATTGATTAAAGCAAATGTATTCAAATGTCTTATTTCGCGAATACTATGCGAATTTCATATAGCTAATTGGGTGGCTATATATCCGTCGGAAAACTGTTGTCCGACCACTATTGAGAAAAAATAATTATCAACAAATCTAGTTTTATTTTTCAACATCAAAAAAATAGGACTTACGCAAAATCGCCCCAAAGCCTTGCAGCCCCCGCATTTACTAAGACCATGTACTAAAGTACTGTCTTCGTCGCTGAGACCTTGCTGGAACAATTTTGCGTAAGTCCTAAAAAAAACTGTTATTTTAAGCTGTTATTTTATTATTCCCTGACCAATTTATCAGCGACATACATGCGGTATTGCTTGATACGCCCGGTAACGGTGTCAGGCCCCTGGCGTGGCATGTAGCGCACTCCCGCCGCCTCCACCTGCTGACCCAGATCGATGATCAACTGGTGCGGGTGGCCTGCCCCACCAGAAAACGCGGTGTGCCAGTGATCCGACGCTTGTCCGTTGATCGCATTGAGCGCCGAGCCGTCCTCCTTCTTCAACTCCTCGCTGCTGACGTAGGCGATGGTCCACGATTGCTGGTTGATGGTCTTGCCGTCCTTGCCCAGTAGCGAAATCTCGGCAACCGCCGCGTACTGTTTGCCGTCGAAGGCGCTCAGCGACTCCAGGCAGAACTGGCGGCCTTTGACCGGTGCGGCGAACAGCACATCCTGGGTCGCGCTTCCTGCTGCAAATTCGCCCTCCTGTGCCAACATAACGCCTTCCAGCGCCGGCTTGACCGTGCTGGGTGGACGCACCAGGTCCAGCTCCGGATTGAGCTGGTCGAGTATCGGTTCGGTGAGCCCGGCAATACGGGCGCTGCGTGGGCCGGTGAGGTCGAGCACCACGACTTCGTTGCGGCCCGTCCTGATCCATGGACCAGGCAGGTACATGGTTTGCGTCGGTCCAATGCTCCAATAGCGGCCAAGGCAACGACCATTGATCCACACGATGCCCTGTCCCCAACTGGACATATTGAGGAAGGTATCTGCCTGCCTGCTGGCCTCGAAGCCGCCACGCCAGAAGGCGGGACCTTTGGCGCGTCCGCGCTTGAACGACAGAGGCGGCAGCACGCCGTCGGCATCAAAATCGATGGCGCGGATTTCCCAGTTCTCCAACGTCCGCGCGGCGCTGCCCTTTGCCGTGAACGTCACCGGTCCATGCAGGCCTTTGCGGTCGTGAACTTCGAGCCCGAAGTTAACCCGTGCGATGGTATACAACAGAATTTCCACCGTCACGGTCTTGCTGCGCGCGGGTACCACGACCGAAAAACGGCGATGGCGTGTATCCATTGTTCCCACTTGCTTGCCGTCGACATACACCCAGGCCAGGTCGCGCACTTTGGCGGCGGCCAACAGCCCCGTCGGCCCGGCCGGCAATTGCACACGATAGGAAACCAGACCGCGACTGATGTCGTACTGTTCGATCGGCGCCGGCGATACGGCCTTGATCGCTCGCTGCGGCAGATTGAGCAGTACCGGTGCCGTCTCGGTCAGCACAAACGCGTCGATGTGCATGACCGGAAGGCGTGATGGCGGCTCGGGCAGCACTTCGCCCGATGCCAGGAAGGGACGCATGCCTTCGCGGTAAGCATTGAACTTAGCACCAGTCCACCCCGCTTCGCTGATCGGTGCGTCGTAGTCGTAGCTGGTGGTGTCCGGCCGGAAGGGACGGTCGCAGCCGCCCCACAGGCCGAAGGTGGTACCACCGTGCGCCATGTAAAGGCTGAACGAGCCATTCGCCTTGAGCATGGCCTGGATGTCGACGACAGCAGACATATTGTCCCCCCGGCGGTGAGGATTGCCCCACGTGTCAAACCAGCCCGAGTAGTATTCACCGCACATCAGCGGTGCTTCCTGAACTGCGGCGAGCGCCTTGAAGCCGCCCGCCGGGTCGCTACCGAAATTGGCCACCGAAAGCATACCGGCCAGATGGGTCTTGGCAACCGCATTGGTGGGGTTGCACTGGAATAGCGGCACGTCGAAACCGGCATCGAGCAGCGTTTGGCGCAGCACGCGCATGTAGTCCAGGTCTTCACCGAAGAAGCCATACTCATTTTCCACCTGGACCATCAGGATAGGGCCACCCTGGGTCACCTGCATCGGCCCGAGCACACGACCGACTTCACGCAGATAGCGCCGCGCCGGATCGACAAACGCAGGATCGCGCGTACGCAGGAAAGCGTCGCCGGGATGCTTCTTGAGTAGCCACCACGGCAGGCCGCCCATCTCCCATTCGGCACAGGCGTAAGGACCGGGGCGCAGGATCACCCATAACCCTTCCTTTTGCGCCAAACGGCAGAACTCCACCGCGTCGCGCTGATCGCTCCAGTCAAATTTCCCTTCTCTCCATTCGTGATAATTCCAGAACAGGTAGGCGCACACCGTGTTCAAACCCATCGCCTTAATGGCTTTCAGGCGATGGGACCAGTACTCGCGTGGCACCCTGGCGAAGTGCATTTCGCCGCAACGGATCTGGAACGGTTTGCCGTCGATGAGAAAATCACTGGCACCGACAGCAAAGCGCGACTTGGCTTGAGCGCCAGCATGGTTAGGCAACAAGATGCCGCCGGCAACGGCAGCGGCACCTTGCAGCAGACGACGGCGAGGCAGGTTCGCGCGCATCATTTAGAACGCTATCCGCAGGCCAAGGTTAACCCGGCGACCAACATCTTCCAAGGTAAGGAATTGCGACTCGTTGCTGGCATATTCGTGCATCTTGGAGTTGCTCAGGTTAATGAAGTCTGCGTACAAAGCCATCTTCGGCGTCAGGTTGTAACGCAGGCTAGCATCGGTCTGGCCATAGGCCGCACGGTTGCGCGGCAAGGTGCTGCCGCCACCACAATCGACCGAGAAGCTGTTACGCCAGTTATAACTCATCCGTGCCTGTAGTTTGTCATTTTCGTAGAAAACCGAGCCGTTATAGGATTGCGGCGACAAGCCAGGATAACCGCAGGTCGGCACGCTGCTATCGGTAACGGTATCGCGGGTCGCACTCGCGTCCACATAGGTATAGTTGGCGGCCACGCCGAATCCCTTCAGCCAGGAGATGCCATTGTCGAAGGCATACTGCCCTGCCAATTCCATGCCCCTGATCTTGCCTTTCTGCCCGTTACGAACGCGCGTGTCGTGGACCACTTCAACATACTGGGGAATTTTTATATCCACCATCCTGGTCTCCAGAAAGTCGGAGACATCCTTGAGGAACACGGCTACGCTGACGTAGTTGGTCTTCGACATATACCATTCATACGACAAATCGAAGTTCTTCGACTGCATAGGTTTCAGATAGGGATTGCCGCCGCCGGTTTGTACATCGCCAAAACGCCCCCCGTAAGAATTGTTCACACCCATCTGGTTCAAGGTCGGACGTGTCTCGGTCTTGGACACACCCAAACGCAGCAGCATGTCGGCAGTCAGGTCGAACTTCAGATTGGCAGATGGCAGGAAGCTGTTGTAGCTGTTGCTGACGGTGTTTGTGCTGGCTGCCCCCCAGTTCAGTATATAGGTCGTGTCGTTAGGGCTTTTCACCGCCGACAGCAAAATGCGGCTGATGCCAGTCGAAGCCGAGTTCACGTGCACCACACGCATGCCAGCATCCGCCGACCATCCCGCGCCTTCCCATTTGGAGTTCAGGAAGAAGCTCGATACTTTCTCCTTGACACCCCACATATCCGGTTTAGTGTAATCAATCGCCATCGGACCATTCGGATACTTGGTTTTATCCAGATACAGTGCAGGATCATTAGATTGCGCCAACAGCGAAGGCTGGTTCAAGTAATTCATGTAGGCATACGGATCGAAGCGGAGATAGGCGCTCGGAATCTGTGCGCCATTGCCCATGAAGTTATCCATAGGCGTTACGGTGAACAAGGACGATGGCAAGGCAACGTGATATCCACTGAAGGCATTCCAGGCATCGTTGTTCCACTGCCTCCGTTCCACATCACGCTGCGAGTAACCCATGCCGGAATCGATCCCCTTGAAGTAGCCGATCTCGTGATTCCACGATAAATTGACCCGCCCTTCCTGCAGGTCATCGAGATTGCGGATATCGCCATATGATACGGCGTGGGCACGCACTGCGGTCGGATCAGCAATGCCATCGCCGAACACCAGACCGGGGCTGCTGCCAAAGGTCAGCACATCGCCATTCTTCGGCACCATGCCGGCCACAATCCACATATTCGGAGATTTGGAGTTAGTGCGGGAGCTGGAAATATCGCCTTCCAGTTTCAACTCTGGTGCCAGTGCCCATTTCGAGTTCAGGCCAAACGCCTGCGTGGTAGACAGGCGATCGCCACCTTTGACGATCATGTCGTTCGAATTGGCTTCGCCCAGCAGTTGACCGCTACCGGCCAGCGCCGGATTATTTGCATAGAAGGTCGAGCCAGGCCGCAGAAAGCTGGTGACTTGGTTGTTAGTGTCGTACTTGACGCCGAGCTGCACGGGGTTATTCCAATCGCTGAACGCGATCACGTCATTCTTTTGATCGAGACGCGAATACAGGGCGTCGGCGGTCAGCTTCCAGGTCGGGGATGGACTGTATTGCACCGTCAGATTGCCAACCAGTCGCTTGCGACTTTCATTCTCCTGCTGAAAGCCATAGCTCTGCGGCATATAGAGCTTTTTGGTAGTCACATCAGCCATCGTCAACCCCTTGGAGTTGAGATTGCCGTTGATCATAGAAACATCTCGGTAGTTCCAGGCGTCCGTGATAGCCTTGTTTTGCTTGGACGCGCGGTCACTGTAGGACAGCGAGCCGGTGACGCCAAAGGTCCGGTCGTCATTGGCAAACGAATACATGCCGCTGATATTGGGTGTATTCTTTTTGGAATTCGAATCGTAGGAGTCCGAGACATTGACCACCGAGGTATGACCCAGTTTGCCCGATAACGGCCGCGCGGTCTGGATATCCACCGTTGAACCGATACCCCCCTCTGGCAAGAAGGCCTGCGACGTCTTGTAGACCAGCGCTTTCGAGATCAGGTCGGGAGACAGCAGGTCGAAGGAGAACTCGCGACCGCCGGTGTCACTGGTCATGGTGCGACCATTGACGAGCACATTGTTGAACTCAGGCCCCAAGCCGCGCACAGAGATGTAGCGGCCTTCGCCGTTGTTGCGCTGAATTTGCACACCGGTGACGCGCTGCAGGGATTCAGCGATATTCGTATCAGGGAATTTACCTGCATCCTCAGCAGACACCGCGTCAACCACCCCATCTTGCACACGTTTGGTCACCAGGGAAGAGCTGAGGGACGCACGAATACCACTCACTGTAACTAGTTGTACTTCGTTTGTAGCTGGCACTGCCGGCTTTTCCTGGGCAAAGGCGGTCGCGCTGATTGCTGGCATCACGTACAAGGCATGGATAAGCCAGCTGATTTTCTTTTGTTTCATTTTGTCTCCATTAATATTTTGAAGCGCTGCCGGAATAAGGCCAGCGACTAACTCTTTCTAACTCCAGAGCTTTAGCACTCATTTCATATATCGGGATGAGTTCTAATCATCTTATTGATTGACACTATTGCATTCCAATGAATTATTTCGCAAACAATATACGAATTTCATATAGTTAATATGTTGGCGATATATGCGACAGAGAACTGTTGTCTGACCACCGTTGAGAAAATGATTCACATCAAATCTCATTTTTATTTTTCGATGTCAAAAAACGATAGAAGTGAATGAAGGGAAAGTGAAAAAGCAAAGTCATTCAAACGTCGAATGATTTACTTTTTTTTGAATGACTAGCTATGGGGGAGTTGATTCAGACAGTTGGTTTTGTGCGCGTGGAAAAATACACCTTTTTTAATTTCAAGGCGATGACGAGCAACAAAACCGAATGAGGATGGATGCAATAATTAGTGCTACCGCCAATTACTTTGCACGAGCTTTCAACGTAAATCACGCAAAATATAGAACCTGGTCTGTGCGCCTGGAAACAGCCGCTGTTGTTTTCTGGCTTTATTGTCCGGCGTATCCATGCGTAAATCTAATTCACATGGAAACAGTGTCAGCAAACCAGAATCCCAAACACGCTTGCGTCTGGGATTCTGCTCCGGATATGTTTTTTTAACCGCGCGTACTGCGGCTTTTTAATTGGTCCAGCAAGACAGCAGCCAGCAAAATGAAACCACGCATCAGATACTGATAAAAGGCATCAACATTCATCAGGTTCATCACGTTTTCAACCGTACCCATGATCAATACACCGATCAGGACACCGAAAATACGTGCCTTACCACCTTGCAAAGACACCCCGCCCAAAACACAGGCAGAAATAACGTCGAGTTCAAAACCTTGCGCAGAATTAGGTTGGCCGCTAGTAATGCGCGACGCCAGGATCAAACCTGCGACAGCAGTGACCAAACCCTGCAGCAAAAAAATCCAGACACGCAAACGTTCCACCTTGATACCTGCCAGTCGCGCGGCATCCGGATTACCGCCTATCGCCAATGTATTGCGGCCAAAGACTGTGTGATTGAGCAAGACCCCAAACACAATGAAACAAATCGCCACCACCAGGACCGGATACGGCAAGCCAAACAGGCGTCCATCACCAAAACTGATGAAGCTGTCATTTGCAATGCCCACTGCCTGCCCTTTTGAAACAATAAATGCCAGGCCACGCACCATCAGCATGGTGGCCAATGTCGCGATAAGCGCATTCACGCGCATATAGGCAATCAGGACGCCATTGCCCGCGCCAATCAGCGCACCGGCCAACAAGCCACCGCCGACGGCCAGCGTCACACTTTGGGTATGCTCGAGGATAATGGCACCCAGCACGCCAGAGAACGCAATGGTCGAGCCAACCGAAAGATCAAAGTCACGCGACGCCAGACACATCATCATGGTGCATGCCACCATGCCGATTTGCGCAACGGACAGCATCAGACCGACAATATTGGCTGTCGAGAAAAAATTCTCCACGGTAAATGCCAGTAACACAAACAATATGGCATACCCGATTGACATGCTTTGATCTACCAGCCAGCGGTTTCTGCGCGTCTGGGCACTGTCGCCGGCAGCATGGTTTTGCACTACTGCTGTTGCGGTGTCTTCAGCAGGTGTGGAACTGAGGGAAGTCATGGAATATTCCTGTAAAAATTAATTTGATTATTTATCTGGCAGCGCCAGATTGAGTACCGCTGCCTCGTTTGCCTGCGCGCGTTCAAGCTGTCCACTGATGCGCCCTTCGCGCATGACGATGACACGGTCGGATACCCCCAAGACTTCGGGTAACTCACTCGATACGACGATGACACAACATCCGCGTTCTGCAACTTCATGGATGATGCGGTAGATTTCATTTTTTGCCCCGACGTCGATCCCCCGTGTCGGCTCATCCAGTATAAGCACTTTCAAATGCGGTTCTGCCAACCAGCGGGCCAGGATGACTTTTTGCTGATTGCCACCTGACAGCAGGCGAATTTCCTGGTCACGGTTTGGTGTTTTTATTTTCAATCGTTTTATAAACTGGTCTGCCAGTTCTGCTTCACGCTTGTGACGCAAAAATAATCCCCCCAACAAATCATGACGACGGCAACTGATATTAATATTTTCTGATACTGACGCCTGCGCCAAAATACCTTGTTCTTTACGGTCTTCCGGGCACAACACAATACCTGCATCGATTGCGGCTGATGGTCCCTTGTCAGAAACGGCGACGCCATCCAGTGTTACCAGTGCGCCACCAGTACGTTTATCGACACCATACAGCAAGCGCATCAATTCGCTACGCCCGGCACCAACCAGGCCAAAAAAACCAAGTACTTCACCGCCACGAACGCTGAATTCCTGTGGCTCGGTCAATGATGCGCCTTTCAATCCTTTTACTATCAGGCGCTCGCCACTCAGGGGCCGGGTGCGATAATCATAAATATCACTTAAGTCGCGCCCCACCATATCCTTGATCAATACATCACGCGGCACTTCACTCATCACCGGATGCGTCACAATTTTGCAGCCATCACGGAAAATGGTGCAAGCATCACACAAGGCATACAACTCTTCAAGTCGATGTGAAATATAAATAATCGTGCGGCCTGCTGCCCTGAGATCATGGATCAGGCGGAACAGAATTTCACTTTCGCGATGAGACAAGCTGCTGGTCGGTTCGTCGAATGCAATCACCTGTGCATCTTGCAGCAAGGCCTTGCAAATCTCTACCATCTGGCGCTGGGCTATCGACAGGTCGCACAACTTGGCCTCCGGGTTCAGGTCCACCCCCATCAGGCTCAGGCGTTGTTTCACCAGGCGACTGGCCTCGGCTTTATTGACAAAACCGAGTCGCTGCGGCAAACGACCAAGCAACAGGTTTTCTGCAACGGTCAATTCCGGCACGTACTGTAATTCCTGATGAATCACGGCAATGCCCGCCGCGATTGCATCACCAGCGGAAGTGAAATGGCGTTGACGTCCATCAACAAGCAGATGGCCACCATCAGGCCGATATTGTCCACCGAGTATTTTCAACAAGGTGGATTTGCCAGCGCCATTCTCACCCAACAGGCCATGCACCGTGCCGGCATGGGCGTCAAAACTGACGCCATTAAGTGCTTTTACCCCCGGAAAAAACTTGGATACATTGTTAAATTGCAGATACGCTGGCTTCGTAGGCGACATGGCAGCTACCATCTCACAGTCCAAAATCAGCGCGCACAGCAGCCTGATTTTGGCGCGTCATCAAAACACCGCTGGTGAATGTCACTGCTGCTGGCAATTTGTTTTCTGTAATCCACTTATACATATTCATAGTCGTCTCATAGCCGTGACGCTTGGAACTGATCAAGACACTGCCATAGAACGCGGTTGGGTTAGGCTTGGCAAATTCATTGAGTGCGGCCTTGCTGCCGCCAATGCCAATACCAATCACGGCATCGTTGCGCAATCCGCGGCCTTCAGCTGCACGTACTGTTCCCAGCACAGCTTCATCATTCAGGCCAAAGACCACCCAATGCTTGAACTTGGTTTGTTTGGTGAACACAATATTGGCGGCATTGAAGGCACTTTCTGTATCCGTTTTTGCCTGCGCGGCGTCGAACACATTGGCAGCCGGAAGACCCGCCGCCTTCAGCGCATCTGCAGCACCTTGTGTGCGCTGTTGCGCAGTCGGTAATTGATCAAATGCCAGACGCATCGCACCGACTTCAGACAGCACCCAGCCACGCGCCTTGATTTCATTGAGCAAACCTTGCCCGACCTGCTTGCCTATGTCATATCCAGAGATACCCATGTGCGGGATTGAGCTGATCGCTTTTCCACTACCGTCTATGAGTTGATCATCAACAGAGATCACTTTCAGGTTATTGCGCTTGGCGGTACGTTCCACCGCAGTACCCAGCTTGACATCGGGTGCGCAAATCACAAAGCCCTGTGCTTTTTGTGCGGCAAGATTGTCAATCGCCGCCATCATTTTTTCACCATTGGGAACACCTATCTTGACCAGGGTAAAACCCTTTTCGTGGGCTGCCTGCTCTGCATAGTGCCATTCATCCTGAAACCATGGTTCTTCTGCCTGCTTGACCAGGAAACCGATTTTCACTGGATCAGCAGCCAGTGCCGGCGAATTCACAGCAAGAGTGCAAAATGCGGCAGTCAGCGTGCTGGCAACCAGGCGGGACCAGATAGTTCGTACCATGCTTGTTTTCATCATTGTCTCTTATTTGTTTTGAGGGAAAAATTTCAACCACTTCTACATTACCATCATCACTATCTTCAAAGGCGTGTCAGGTACGCTAATGAAGATAGTTACCAACCAAGCCAGTTCATTACTTCGCGCTCAAACGCAACTGATAGACGGGAATAACACGCAAATTGCGCAAGCTGGCGATTTGTGCCTGTCCATCAAATTGAGGACGATGCTCTTTCGGTAAATAAATTGGCGCATCAGAACGCAATGGCAGTACGTTTAAGGTCAAGCCCTGATCCAGGGACGCACCGAGCGACTTCAAGTTGATTTGCCATTTCTGACCGTTGTAATACCAGTCATCCAGCATGCGTGTGCCAGCAAACAATCGTCCGATGTCGCCCACAAAATCGATTTCCAGCAAGGCATCGTCCAAGCCCTTCAACTGTGCTTTGGGTGCCGCTATTTGCCAGGTCGCAGCATGGCTGAAGTTTTCTGGTATTGGCTGCATTGCCGCCTTGGCCAGGCCACCTATCATTACCGCAGGCATTTTGCGTGCGGCCCTGGTCTGCTTGATGCTGACGTCAACATTCAATTTTGAAAAGTGTGCTTCAAACACTTGAAACACACCGTCATTCGCTGCCGCAGTCAGCGCCTGATTGGCTGCAGGTTTGCTGACAAGGGCAGGATAAATCGCTACCCTGAAATTTTCTTGCCCTGCAGATCGCAATTGCAAGCTGCCCGCATCAAAATACGCATCTTGTTCACTCATGACCAGGCGACGCTGGCCACCCAGCACGCCGATACTCAATTGCTGTACCTGCTCTGGCGTCAGTACCAGAATCGTCACTGGCTTCGATCCGGGACGATTGATTGTCAGTGTTGCCGATGTTCCCGGGGTGATTTTATCTACAATAAGGCGATTAGCTTGCTTGCTCAGTGTGGCAGAGGGTGCCTGCACATACTGCGCTACATCGGCATTAAACGCCAGTTCTACAGGTATGCCCCTGGCGGCAGAAAACACATACAGCACGCCGTCTTTGCCATTATCCAGGCGGGCTACCGGCTGTGCTGTGGCGTAGTTCAACAAAGTACCGTCAAGATCCAAATTAATCGGCCATATGAAATAACTGCCATCCGCAACATCAATCGGCTGCTGCGGGAAAACCAGCGTTTCATGCGGCAATTTAACGGAAAACTGCAAGCCGGATTGCAAAGGCATTGCATATTGGCGCACGTGGTTGTTCACGAACAAGAACGCGCTGTCACCCTTGCTTCTTACCGAGAAACGCGGGGTGCTCAATTCTTGCGCTGATGCCGGTACCAGTTCTGGCTTGCGCACTGTCATCGGTGCCAGGCGTGGTCCAAAATCATGCAAGAAATAATGGAATGGACGCAAGCGCGTCAATACAGGGCGTTGCTGGCCGTCAGGCCCCAGGGGGGCATTAAAGTCATAGGTAATCTTTGGTGTGTCGTTATAGCCGCCACTGAGTGTGCTTTCTTCCATCGATGGCTGACTGACCGGGTTGCGCCCGCCGTGATACATGTAATAGCCCATCAGGTTCACGCCGGAACCTAACTGCACAGGCAGCATGGATGCAATATCGTCGGGCGATACCAGGGTACGGCGACGATACATAGCGGGCAGGCCAGCGCCATATTCGGCACCCAGGAAAGGGGTGAGTGCAATGTCGGTTTCTGCTGTGCCAGGCGCAGTGGCTGCGGTTTGCGCGCCCAGGTCGCCACTGACACGGCTATCGAAACGGAATGCATACGTTTCCTTGGGCGGCAATTCTTTGGTGCTGACACCCCAGGGTTCATCGGGGTAACCACCAAATACCGGCGTTACTTCACCCGACGGATAAACAGTACCATCCCAGCCCGTTACCGTATATAAAGGGACATCCATCCCGGCTTTAAGCGCCAGGCGTTTGAGCGCCAGGATATGCCCTTCGCCCTCGCCCGGCCCACGCAAATTGTATTCGTTCTCTAACTGGACTCCAATGACAGGGCCGCCGTCTTTCCATAACTGGCCCTGCATTTGTTGCCCTATCTGGGCATACAGGCGTTCAACAAAATGCATGTATTGCGGATCATCGCCACGCGTTGGCATAGCATCCACAACCCAGTCTGGCACACCACCAAAGCGCGCTTCTGCATGCGCCCAGGGGCCAACACGCACCACCACATTCAAGCCAACTTTGCCGCACAATTGAATAAAGTGCCGCAAATCACGATTGCCCTTCCAGTTGAACTGGCCTTCATGTTCTTCATGATGATTCCAGATCACATAGCTGGCGACGATATCAATACCGGACGACTTCATCTTGCGCAGTTCGGCTTCCCAACTGGCTGCCGGGCTGCGTGAATAATGAAACTCGCCCATCACCGGTAGCCAGGCTTGTCCATTGCGCGTCAGGTACTGGTTATTTGCCCCCAGCCGTTCACCCTTGGGTGACAGTGCAGTACCCATTTTCAGATGACCAGATACCGGGTCCGGGGTTAAGGCACTGGCGTCTATCGTCAGCACATTAGCCGCTTGTGCCTGCGCGCATGCCACCCAGAGTGAGAATAAGGCAATCGCTATTTTTGTACGCTTACCAGTTGCAGCAGATGTGTTGTTGATACCGTTTTGTCTCGCGTTCTGTCTCACGATTTGTCTCACGTTTTGTCTCATATTATTATGCATTGCCGTTTCGTGGTTGTAGCCGTCGGTACTTAAGATAGTGCCAGTGCGCTGACAAATTGCCGGGCCCGCTGGCCCACGGCGGCGACATCCAGCCCCGGTGTGTACAAAGCTGATCCCAGGCCAAAACCGGCAACGCCAGCCTTTAGATAGTCATGCATATTGTCAGGCGTAATTCCGCCCACAGGCAGCAGTCGTAATGAAGGCGGCAACACTGCACGCATGGCACGCACAATCTGTGGCGTGATCAATTCAGCCGGGAATAGTTTTACCGCATCCGCACCAGCATGTACCGCTGCAAATGCTTCTGTCAGCGTGCATACGCCTGGTACACAGATAAGACCTTCCTGTTTGGCGGCACGGATGACTGCAGTGTCGGCATGCGGCATCACTATCAGTTGCCCGCCTGCATCACGCACCTGGCGTACTGCATCCGTGCTGAGTACAGTGCCTGCGCCTATCAATGCATCGGCTGGCAGGCAGCGACTGAGTATCGCTATCGATTCCAGCGCCGACGGTGAATTCAGTGGCACTTCGATGATACGAAATCCTTCTGTGTAAAGTGTGCTTGCGACAGCTTCAATTTCTGTAGGGCGAATGCCGCGTAAAATAGCGATCAAGGGCAGTTTTGCGAATGCCTGATCAAAAATTGCTGAGGTATTTGTCATTGATTGTTTCCATTATTCAGAATATTTCTTGCACGCTGTGCGGCGATGATGCCGATTAAACCCACATCAATTAAGGCAGCAACAGGGAAGCAACCGATACATCGCTATTCGCAACCGGGGTGTTCATGCTTACCATTCTGCAACGCTGCCATCAGGATGACGCCACAAGGGGTTACGCCAGTCAGGCGCATTACGACTGGCCTCGATCACACGCTCTTCATCAATTTCCACACCCAGACCAGGTTTCGGCAAGGCTTTGATATAGCCGTCGGTAATGCGCAAATCTTCGCGATTGATGACATAATCCAGCAATTCTGCATCCTTGTTGTAATGAATCCCCATGCTTTGTTCTTGCAAGACAGCATTATGGGCTACAAAATCAAGTTGCAGGCAGGCTGCCAGTGCAATCGGCCCCAGCGGGCAATGCGGTGCCAATGCAATATCATAGGCTTCTGCCATTGCAGCGATTTTGTGGCATTCAGAAATACCACCAGCATGCGACAGGTCAGGTTGCACAATGGCAATCCCACCTTGTTCGAACACGCGCTTGAACTCAAAACGCGAATACATGCGTTCGCCGGCAGCCAGCGGAATAGAAGTGCTTTCTGCCAAGCGTGGATAGTATTCTGCCTGTTCGGCCAATACTGGCTCTTCCACAAACAAAGGCCGATACGGCTCAAGCGCACGCAGCAAGACCTTGGCCATGGGCGCAGCAACCCGGCCATGAAAATCAATGCCGAATTCAATCTGGCTACCAAACGCTTCACGAATTTCTGCAATCCGGCCAACGGCAGCATCGACTGCCGCAGCACTGTCAATGATGCCAAATTCTTCCGTACCATTCATTTTGAAGGTGTCAAAACCGGCTTCGCGCAGACGGCGAATGTCGGCAATCACATCTGCAGGACGGTCACCGCCCACCCAGCTATAGGTTTTCATGCGGTCACGCACCAGGCCACCCAGCAATTGATAGACCGGCACACCCAGCACTTTACCTTTGATGTCCCACAAAGCCTGGTCAATACCGGCCATGGCACTCATCAAAATTGCGCCCCCACGATAAAAACTGCCACGGTACATGACCTGCCACAAATCGTTGATGCGCGCCGGATCCTGGCCGATCAAGAAATGGGCAAATTCCTGGACCGCCGTTTCAACAGTACGGGCGCGCCCTTCAATAACCGGTTCGCCCCAGCCAACTACCCCTTCGTCGGTCTCAATCTTCAGCAGCATCCATCTTGGAGGCAGTCGATACGTAGTCAATTTTGTGATTTTCATGACGCAATGGCGTAATAAGTGAAGTCATGAGTGTAGGACGGCAGTTCTGATTAAAAAAATGAATTAACTACGCAGAAGTATATGAATTTGGAATAGCAATACCGGAAACCAGAATTTTTTAAGTCTGGCCATCATTACTTGCTATAAATATATGTATTGTTCAGACTATACGTTCTTCTTATCTGAGTGAACATGAAAACAAAAATATTGACCTGGCTTAAGCCTTTACTTAAATAAACCACGCAATGCACGTCAATCAGTTCTAGAATCAAGACATATGGAGACTTAGAACCTGCTTACGATCTTACTGCGCGAGCGTGATCGGGGCTCATGTGCTGCTCAAAATGCTCATGTACTACAGTACATTCCGCTTTTTGCGCTGCTCTTCACTCCCGCTGACGCTCGCTCGCTACAGATCGTAAACACGTTCTTAGAGACGAACTTAGAGACAAGCTAAATACAAGCTCGAATACTGGCTTGAATACAAGCCGCAATCAAAGTTTTGTCACAAATAATCGATACGATGCCCGTTCCTCAACCATTCGATGTGAAGGAATTGGAGTGAAAGCAATGTTTACCAATTGGGCAATCTTGCTGACACTTGCCTTGTGCCTGACTGCCAGGGCCCAAACCCCGCTGCATATTGCCCGTATTGAAAAAATTCCGGATCAGTTCGTCGGTGGCGAAATCCTCAAAGTCGTCTACAAACGCTTGAATATTCCGATTGAACTGGTTGATCGCCCGGCAAAGCGAGCGCTCATGGAATCAAGTGCCGGTGTGCTGGATGGCGAGGTACAAAGAAACATCCATGTCGAAAGCCAGTACCCCACGCTAAAGATAGTGCGCCCCGCCATCAATTATATTGAGCCCTCGGTATTCTCTGCGAAATATCAATTCGAAATCAAAGCCTGGGACGACATCAAAGACTATAGTATCGGCATCGTGCGGGGCGTTGGCACATCAGAAGACGGTACCAAAGGCATGAAGACCGTGTACACGGCAAACAACCTGGAGCAACTCATGATCATGCTGTCAGAAAATCGCATGGATGTTGCCGTGTCAGACGCATTTAGTGGTATGGTAGCCATCAAAAAATTGGGACTGGAAAACAAAATCAGATTACTGACGCCACCTCTACAAAGAACCGAGATTTATCATTTTCTAAATGAAAAGCACAAAGACTTGATACCCAAAGTCGAACAAGTCATCAGAAGCATGCAAGCCAGTGGCGAGCTGGAAAAATTGCGCAAACAAATTATCGAAAAATACCTTAGCCAGGCAGATGCACAGCCATCATCACCAGAACTCAGTCATTAGAACTTAGTCGCTAGAACTCAGTCACTAGAACGTATTTCATACTCTTCAATACAACCATGAAAAAAAGCATAAAAATCAGCCTCGCCGTAGTAGTCATCCTGGCAATCACCATCTACACACAAATCACCATCTTTGTCGTTCCCCCGATAGGCTTGCTGCCTGAAGGGAAGACCGTCATCATCACCCGCTTTGAAAAAACCGCATTCATTGACAGCCCCGATGCCATGTGCGAAAGAATACAGGATGGCGTCAGCCTGTTTTGTCGCGGCATGATGATGGGTAGCGTCATCAAAAATTCCAAAATCCTCTTGCGCCTGCCTTACAGCCCATGGCTGTACAGCATATCTACCGGTGGTAAAACCTACAACCGCTAGCAGCATGGATATGTCACAGGTAAGTGGAATCGAAGGCTATGCAGAAGCCGCCGACGTCCTGATCGATAAATGGCAGGTAATTTCTTTTGCAGATCAGCATGCACCGGTCATGCATCTGATACCGGTAAAGCCATGCAAGGTTCTTGATATCGGCGCAGGCATAGGAACCGACGCTGCCGCACTTGCCGCCATGGGCCACACGGTCATCGCCGTTGAACCAATAAAAGAATTCCGCACAGCAGCCATCGCCCTGCACGACTCAGACCATATCGATTGGCTGGATGACAGCCTGCCTGATTTATCTGTGCTGCATAGCAGAGATGAGCGCTTCGACCTGATCATGCTCAGCGCAGTCTGGATGCATCTGGATGAACAACACCGGACACAGGCCATGCCCAGGCTGGCATCGCTATTAACTGAATCCGGCTTGTTGATCATGTCCCTCAGACACGGCCCCGTTCCACATGGGCGGCGCATGTTTGAGGTGTCTGCGGTGGAGACTATACGGCTCGCAGCCGCCGGAGGACTGGAGTCGATACTGAATGTGCGGACTGAGTCTGTTCAGGAATCGAACCGGCATATTGGGGTGATGTGGACGCGGTTGGGGTTTCGTATTTAACTTACTCTTGTAAACCCGCAGACAACACAATGTACGAAAATTTATAATATCGGCCAAAATGACTCTTACTGTTTCTGTAGTATATGTGGATGAGTTGACAGGGAAATTATTAGATGAAATCCCTCTATCGCAAGGTGACGATTTAGCTGGTCCCGAACGGTGGCGGAACTCAGTATATGGCTCCCCCGAAAGCACAAAGCTTGGGCTTTCTCTATTATGTTCGCTCAAAAATGAAGATATCCTGGTGCAAGGTAGCGACGTTATTGCATTGAAGAAAGAGGTCACTATATTACTGCATGCTTTAGATAATGCCTACCCGTACAGCCATCGGCTGGGTAATATTATCCGCGCCTGTGATCTTGCTATAGAAAAAAAAGCAGCGGTATGGATTGCATAAATAATGCTATTGAAAACTAAAAGATATTGCTCAATTCATTATGTTAAACAGAAGCATACGAACTATTACCAAATGCCATAGTTCCATTCGTTAATTGACAGCATTGCAGAAAATCGGAACATAGTTCGTCCAGCAATAAATCACAACTCGTTTGAACTTTTATCATTGCGCATTTGAATTGAACGTATTGCTGCTTCAGCGGATATTTTTACGTCGCGCTTTCGTGAGCCAACACTCTTACTTATCTGCGGAATAGATCGTAAGCTTCCAATCTGATTAAGAGTTGAGTGACAGTAGGTCACGTCGAAAGGTGAATCTGTCTTGAGCAAGTGTGCCAAGATGTAATCTTCAGCCGCAGGCGAGTTTGTATTCCGCAATGACCTAATCGCGGAATGGCGTACTAGCCATCTGGGTTCGTCTAGCAAGCGAAATATTGCGTCAAGTGAAATATCCGCGGGTTTATCAATTTTAGAAAAACTATCAAGCAAGCTACTGAGAACATACTTGTCTTTCTCAAAGTCCACACGTTTCAAGAGTATCTCGGCACATCGAACGGCACCAGTATTTGCACCAATAGCCCCAAGTATAAAATAGGCGGCCCGGCGTTCATCTTTAGATTTACTGACAGAAAGGAGCACATCAAGTTCCTCTATATACGTATTATCAACGAGGCGTTCGGCCTCACGATGTGCATGCCATGACTGTGATTGATCTGAATTTGTTACGGTCTCCTTGACCGTCATACGATCAAGGAGATTTCGAAGTTCTGAGTTCATAATCGGATTTGGATATATTACTTCCCAGCTATATGTAATATATAAAAAATGTTGACAACAAATATCGATTACACCCCCACCCCAGCCCTCCCCAACATCGCATGCAACAGCACATTGCACCCCGCCTCCAGGTGTTCTGACTTCGCATCTTCAATTTCGTTATGGCTGATGCCATCCTTGCAGGGCACGAAGATCATGCCGGATGGGGCCAGTCTGGCGGTGTAGATGGCGTCGTGGCCTGCGCCGGAGACTACGTCCATGGTGCTGTAGCCCAGGGTGGCTGTGGCTTCGCGTACGGCGTTGACGCAGTCTGGGTGGAAGGGGCATGGGGGGTAGTAGGAGACGCGTTCTACGCTGATGCTGAGGCCACTGTCCTTGCTGGTTTTATCGACGAAGGCGAGGATTTCATTGTGCATGGTGTCGAGCAATTCGGACGACACATTGCGCAGGTCTATGCTGAATTTGACTTCGCCGGGGATGACGTTGCGGCTATTGGGGAATACCTGGACCATGCCGACGGTGCCACGGCCATAGGGCGGGTAGCGGTTGCCGATGTTGACGACTTCTTGCATGATTTTGGTGGAGATTTGCAGGGCGTCTTTGCGCAGGGCCATGGGGGTGGGGCCGGCGTGGGCTTCCATGCCGGTGACAATGCAGTCGTACCAGGACAGACCAAGCACACCGGGGACAACGCCAATGACCTTGTCGGCATCTTCGAGTACCGGACCTTGTTCTATATGGGTTTCAAAGTAGGCGCCGATAGGGTGCTGGCCTGGCACTTCTGTGCCTTTGTAGCCTATGCGTGCGAGTTCATCGCCTACGGTTTTGCCTTCGGTGTCTTTGGCGGCATAGGCTGTCTCCAGCGTGAATGCGCCGCAGAATACGCCTGAGCCCATCATGACGGGGACGAAGCGCGAGCCTTCTTCATTGGTCCAGAAGGCGACTTCTATCGGGGCTTCGGTCTGGATGTTGTGGTCGTTGAGGGTGCGTACGACTTCCAGCGCGGCCAGCACGCCGTAGTTGCCGTCGAACTTGCCGCCGGTGGGCTGGGTGTCGATATGGCTGCCGGACATGATGGGTGGCAGGGCCGGGTTCTTGCCTGCCCTGCGCATGAACACATTGCCTATCTGGTCTATGGTGACGGTGAGGCCAGCCTGTTTGGCCCAGGAGACGACGAGGTCGCGGCCTTGTTTGTCGAGATCAGTCAGGGCCAGGCGTTTGACGCCACCCTTTTGTGTGGCACCGATTTGTGCCAGTTCCATCAATGAGGCCCAGAGGCGGTCACCATTGATGCGTAAATTTTCTGTACTCATTTTTTACTCCTCATCTTGCTTTTCATCTTAATTCTTAGGCTCGCATTTTGTTCAGCGCATGAAACATGGGCGAGAAGGATGGACGTTTGATATAGCGCCCTGCCCCCATCTCTGCCATTAATTCACCTTGTTTGAAAACCAGTTTGCCACCGCTGATGGTGTGCGTTGGTATGCCCTTGACCTGGCGGCCTTCAAAGACATTGAAGTCGCCTTTGGAAAATTGTGTTTTGGCGGACAGGGTCTTGGTACCTGCGGCATCCCACAAGACGATGTCGGCATCTGCGCCTTCGGCAATCACGCCTTTGCGTGGGTAGATATTGAAAATCTGCGCGCAGTTGGCGGAGGTGACCTTGACGAATTCTGATGGCGTCAGGCGGCCAGTGTTGACGCCTGCATCCCATAAGACCATCATGCGTTCTTCTATGCCGCCGCAGCCATTTGGTATCTTGGTGAAGTCGTCCTTGCCTGCGGCTTTTTGGGCAGCGCAGAAGGTGCAGTGATCGGTGGCGGTGGTATGCAGGTTGCCGCCTTGCAGGCCTTGCCACAAGGCTTCTTGATGCTGGCTGCTGCGGAAAGGTGGGCTCATCACATGGCCTGCGGCCTGGACGAAATCTTTGTTCTTGTAAACGCTGTCATTGACGACCAGATGGCCTGCCAGCACTTCACCAAACACGCGCTGGCCGTGAGCACGAGCACGGGTGATGGCATCCAGTGATTCTATGCAGGATACGTGGACGATGTATAACGGGGTGTTGAGTACATTGGCGATGGCGATGGCGCGCTGTGCGGCTTCGCCTTCGACCACCGGTGGGCGTGACAGCGGGTGGGCTTCTGGCCCGGTCTTGCCTTGCTTGAGCATTTCTTGCTGCAGCATGTAGACCAGTTCACCGTTTTCTGCATGCACGGTGGGCATGGCACCCAGTTCCAGCGCGCGAGTGAAACTTTTTACTAATACTTCATCATCGGCCATGATGGCATTTTTATAGGCCATGAAATGCTTGAAGCTGTTGACGCCGTGTTCGTTGACGAGTTTGCCCATGTCGGCATGGACGGTGTCATCCCACCAGGTGACAGCGACGTGGAAGGAATAGTCACCGGCAGATTTTTCTGCCCAGCCGCGCCAGGTGTTGAAGGCTTCCATCAGGCTTTGTTGCGGGTTGGGGATGACGAAGTCGATGATGCTGGTGGTACCGCCAGCCAAGCCAGCGGCAGTGCCGGTAAAGAAATCATCTTGCGTGACCGTGCCCATGAAAGGCAATTGCATGTGGGTATGCGGATCTATACCGCCGGGCATGACGTAGAGGCCACCGGCGTCGATGATTTCAGCGCCAGCCGGGGCTTGCAGCTTGTCGCCTACGGCGAGGATTTTGCCGTTGTCGCAAAGGACATCGGCTTTAAATTCGCGGTCTGCATTGACGACAGTGCCGCCGCGTATCAGGATGGTCATGGCAGTTCCTTCATTAATTCATTGGGTGTGCGAGATCAGGGAGGTCGCTTCTCGTAGGTTGGTCGAAGCATCGTAGGTTGGGCTACGCTTCACCAGCCCAACACTCAGCCTTAACCAACGTATACGTTAATTGAGGCCCAATGTTGGGCAGATAAAGCGATGCCCAACCTACGTTCTTGCAACCTGCTCCATGATTTTGCACATTCAAAATTCAAGCTTTTTTACCACTCATCAAACCCATATACACCACACCGGACAGGGCTAGGCCGACGAACCAGGCGTAGGTGTAGATGATTTTTAATACTTCTGGAATAGCCGGGAAGCTGGCAGGGAAAGCCGCGTTCAAAAAACCCGGGATATTCGGCAAGACGCCGATCACGAAAGCGATCACGGCGGCCATGTTCCAGCCATTTTTATAGCTGTACTTGCCTTCATCCTGATACAGGGCATTGACATCAATTTCTGTCTTGCGGATGAAGTAATAATCAATAATCAGGATACCGGCGATAGGGCCAAGCAAGGCCGAATAGCCGATCAGCCAGGTGAAGATATAGCCCTGGGTAGATTCCAGTATCTTCCACGGCATCATGATCAGGGCGATGGAGGCGGTGATATAGCCACCGGTTTTATACGAAATCAGCTTGGGGTTCAGGGCCGAGAAATCATAAGCCGGGCCAACCAAGTTGGCGGCCAGGTTGACGGATACCGTGTCTATCAGCAAGATCAGCAAGGCGATCAATACGGCAACGCCCGTCATACGGCTGGCCAGGTCTACCGGATCCCACAGGGCTTTGCCGTACAAAACTACCGTGGCAGAGGTGACAATCACCGCCAGCAGGGCCAGCAAGCCCATGGGTGCAGGCAAGCCTATGGTCTGGCCAAGTATCTGGTCTTTTTGCGATTTGGCGAAGCGGGTAAAGTCAGGAATATTCAGCGCCAGCGTGGCCCAAAAGCCGACCATGGCAGTCAGTGAAGGCCAGAAGGTGGTCCAGAACTGCCCGGCTTTTTTACCGCCTTCAACGAATTGCGACGGTTGATCAAGGATGGGGCCAAAGCTGCCAGCCTTGTTATAGACCCAGCCCAGCAAGACGAAACAAATAATGATTTTCAGCGGTGCGGTATAGGTTTCCAGCTTGCGGATGGCATCCATGCCGTGGAAGATGTACCAGAATTGTATGGCCCAAAAAATCAGGAAGCAGATCAGTTGTGCAGCATTGATGCCCAGACCGGCAATATTCTCACCACCCAGAGGATGGCCAAGTAACACCCCACCCAGGGTATAAATCATTTGCCCGCCAAACCAGGTTTGTATGCCATACCAGCCGCAAGCGACAATGGCACGCATGAGTGCTGGCAAACGGGCACCGCGGACACCAAAGGAAGTGCGCGCCAGCACGGCATAAGGTATGCCGTATTTGGCACCGGCATGGCCTATCAGCAACATGGGGACAAGCACGATGGCATTCGCCAGAAACACGGTCCAGACCGCCTGATAACCGGACATGCCACCTTCAATCAGGCTGGCAGCCAGGGTATAAGCCGGGATACACATGACCATACCTACCCACAAAGCGGCAAAGTGATACCAGCGCCAGGTACGCTGTGCTTCTGAAGTAGGTGCTAAATCTTCATTCCAAAGTTGCCCGCTTTGTGTCTGCATATACTCTTCTCCAGGTGGAATATTCGAAAAAATTTCAGGTACAAAAGCTGAAGCAAACTTTATTCCAAGGGGTACATCGTAAAGACCTCTCAACACAGAGGCACAGAGACACAGAGAAAACCATAAGAAAAACAAATACTCTCTTTTGCTTTTCTCTGTGTCTCTGTGCCTCTGTGGTTAATGGTCTTAAGGTTTTTAATTTCCGCTAAATTAACAGAATTTATACCCCCACTCCCCTACAAGTACAAGCAATTATTTCAACACTGCACGCGGGTTGCGTGGGTCCTGGGTCCAGTTCATATATGGCTTGCCTGTTGCCTGGGGCACCATGGTGATGCACTGTTCTACCGGGCAGGTGATCTGGCACAGGTTGCAGCCTACGCATTCTTCCTTGATGACTTCGTATTTACGCGTGCCATTGTCGGCGATCAGTTGGGCGATTGACTGGTGCGATGTGTCTTCGCAGGCGATGTAGCAGCGGCCGCATTGTATGCATTTGTCCTGGTCGATTTCGGCAATGACGGCATAGTTCATGTCCAGGTATTTCCAGTCTGTGGTGTTGGCCACTGCCTTACCGGAAAAGTCGCTGATGCGTTCGTAGCCTTTTTCATCCATCCAGCGTGACAGGCCGTCTGTCATTTCCTTGACGATGCGAAAGCCATGCAGCATGGCGGCGGTACATACCTGCACCGAACCTGCGCCCAGCGCCAGGAATTCTGCCGCGTCACGCCAGTTGCCTATACCGCCTATGCCAGAGATAGGCAAACCCTTGGTGGCCGGGTCACGCGCAATTTCTGCCACCATGTTGAGGGCAATCGGCTTGACGGCGCTGCCGCAATAACCACCATGCGTGCTTTGTGTGCCGACGATGGGGCGGGCGATCATCTGGTCGAGATCGATAGAGGTAATGGAGTTGATGGTGTTAATCAGCGACACAGCATCGGCACCGCCGTTGAAGGCGGCGCGGGCTGGTATGCGTACATCGGTGATGTTGGGTGTGAGCTTGACGATGACGGGCAGTGAGCAATATTTTTTGCACCAGCGCGTAATCATTTCCACGTATTCTGGCACTTGCCCTACGGCTGCACCCATGCCGCGTTCTGGCATGCCGTGTGGGCAGCCAAAGTTGAGTTCTATGCCGTCTGCGCCTGTGGCTTCAACCAGTGGCAGGATGCGGGCCCAGCTTTCTTCTTCACAGGGGTACATCAGGGACACGATCATGGCGCGGTCTGGCCAGTCTTTTTTGACTTGCGTGATTTCACGCAGGTTGATTTCCAGGCTGCGGTCGGTGATCAGTTCTATGTTATTGAAACCCAGTACTTCACGGTTTTTACCGAAATGGGCAGAGTAACGCGAAGAGACGTTGACCGGCGGTGGATCTTCACCCAGGGTTTTCCAGACCACGCCGCCCCAGCCTGCTTCGAAAGCGCGGATGACGTTATACGCCTTGTCTGTCGGCGGTGCAGAAGCCAGCCAGAACGGGTTGGGGGCCTTGATGCCAGCAAAATTAATCGAGAGGTCAGCCATATTACACCTTCGCTTTCAAATCATTATCAATCGCCAGCGCTGCCAGCTTGCCATGTTGGACTGCCTGTACCGTCAAATCCTGCCCATCGGCGATACAATCGCCACCTGCATAAATGCCGGATACGCTGGTACGGTATTGCGCATCAACATGGATTTTGTCATTCTGCTTTTGCAGGTCTTTTGCCAGGTCATCCGACAGGCTGCTACTGTCCATACTTTGGCCGATGGCCTTGAAGACGGCTTGTGCCGGGATGTCTATCGTTGTGCCGCTGGCCTGTAATTTGCCACCTACCTCTTTGGTACGGGCAAAGCGCATGCCGCTGACCTTGCCTTCAGCATCGCGCAAGATTTCTTGCGGTTGCGCCCAGGTGACGATGCGTACCTGGTTGGCTTTGGCGATGTCTTGCTCATGATGGGTGGCAGACATATGTTCTGCACCACGGCGATACACCAGGGTGACTTGTTCTGCACCAAGGCGAGCGATTTGCACTGCCATATCGATGGCGGTATTCCCGGCACCGATGACCACACATTGTTTCGGTACAGGCAATTTGCTCAGGTCTGTTGCCTGGCGCAGTTCAGCAATGTAATCGACCGCTGCCATCAGGCCGGGTGCATCTTCACCTGTCAGGCCCAACTGGCGGCTGGCACCCAGGCCAATGCCAAGGAAGACTGCATCATAATCACGGCGCAAATCTACCAGATGCAGATTCTTGCCCAGGACTTGTTCATGTTTGACGGTGATACCGCCGATTTGCAGCAGGAATTCAACTTCACGCTGGGCGCTGTCTTCAGTCAGTTTGTATTTGGCAATGCCGTATTCGTTCAAACCACCGGATTTTTGTTTGGCTTCAAAAATCACGACATCATGGCCCAGGGTAGCGAGTCTGTGCGCACAGGATAAACCTGCAGGGCCACCACCGACGATGGCTATTTTTTTACCAGTACTGGCAGCACGCTGGAAAGGATGCTGTTCAAATTTTGCATTATCGAGTGCATAGCGTTGCAGCAGGCCGATCTTGACTGGTGCACCTTCTGCATCATGATTGCGCACGCAGGCATGTTCACACAAAATCTCGGTCGGGCAAACGCGCGAGCAACTGGCACCGAGGATGTTTTGATCAAGGATGACTTTGGCCGCACCATTGATATTGCCAACAGCAATATTCTGGATAAAGCTGGGCACATCAATTTCTGACGGGCAGATGCGTGTGCAGGGAGCGTCGTAACAATAGAGGCAGCGATCACTTTCTATCGCTGCCTGGCGCTGGTTCAGTGCCGGATTCAAATCAGTGAAATGCAAACGCAGCGTTTCCTGACTTTCTTCTGCCTGAGGTAAATGCTTAAGGGCTTCCAACATGGTGGCTCCAATCGATCTCTAATTACTAAATTCGTTTTTACTGCATTTATCTAAGCAAGTTTCGTGACAGCTAAACCTCTCAAAAACCTTACGCAATTGGTGCAGATTTGCGCAAGTTCATCTCTATTTATTTTGAGGGAAAGAGAACTCCGCCCCCTTAGAAATGCTATCCGGCCAACGCTGCATGACTGCCTTGACGCGTGTATAAAAACGCACGCCTTCCGGGCCATAGATGTGATGATCACCAAACAGGCTGCGCTTCCAGCCACCAAAACTATGGAAGGCCATGGGTACAGGCAAAGGTACGTTCACGCCGACCATGCCGACTTGTATCATGCGCACGAATTCACGCGCTGTGCCGCCATCGCGGGTGAAGACGGCGACGCCATTGCCGTATTCATGTTTGTTGATCAGGTCTGCTGCCGCTGCCATATCCGGCACACGCACCACGCACAAGACCGGGCCAAAAATTTCTTGTTTGTAGACCGTCATTTCTGGCGTCACGTGATCGAACAGGCTACCGCCGCAGAAGAAGCCCTCTTCGTGACCAGGCACGCTGAAATTGCGGCCATCTACCACCAGTTTGGCACCTTCTGCCACGCCGTCGCCGATCAGGCTTTCTATGCGTTGTTTGGCAGCATGGGTAATAACCGGACCCATTTCAGCATCTGGTGCCAGGCCGTTATTGATCTTGAGAGATTTAACACGTGCCGCCATGGCATCGACCAAAGCATCAGCAGCAGAACCAACGGCAACCGCGACCGAGATGGCCATGCAGCGTTCGCCAGCAGAACCATAGGCTGCGCCCATCAGGGCATCGACTGCCATTTCCAGATCCGCATCTGGCATGACGACCATGTGATTTTTTGCGCCACCGAGTGCCTGTACGCGTTTGCCATTGGCACAACCGCGTGCATAAATTGCCTGTGCAATCGGGGTAGAACCAACGAAGCTGATGGCTTGTACTTCTGGATGATCAAGCAGCGCATCGACCACAGTTTTATCGCCTTGTACGACGTTGAAAACGCCATTTGGCAAACCCGCCTGCTTGAGCAATTTTGCATGCAGCAAAGATGCAGAAGGATCCCGTTCAGACGGTTTCAAGATAAAGGTATTGCCGCAGGCGATAGCGATAGGGAACATCCACATCGGCACCATGACGGGGAAGTTGAATGGCGTGATACCGGCGACGACACCCAGCGGCTGGCGCATGCTGCAAGCATCGATGCCACGGGCGATCTGTTCGGAATATTCACCCTTCAATAGCTGTGGAATACCTATCGCAAATTCCACCACTTCTATGCCACGTGCGACTTCACCCTTGGCGTCAGCCAGGGTCTTGCCGTGTTCCTGCGTCAGCAAATTGGCGAATTCATCCGTGTGCTGCTGTAGCAAATTCAAATAAGCCATGAGCACGCGGGCGCGTGACAATGCAGGTGTATTTGACCAGGATGGGAATGCCTTGCTGGCAGCGGCCACGGCAATGTCCACGTCTTGTGTCGTACCCAGTGCCACTTGCCCCTGCACGGAACCCAGGGCCGGATTATAGATGTCGGCATAGCGTGGCTGCACGCTTTGATGCAGTTCGCCGTTGATGAAATGATTTACTTGATAGTGGGTCATGATGGTCGCCAGTTAATCCAGGTGTTTCAGAATGTCGGTCAGTTTGCCGAACAGTTGGTCTATATGTTTTTTCTCCAGAATCAATGGCGGTGACATGGCGATGATGTCGCCTGTCGTGCGCACCAGTACACCTTCGGCAAAGGCTTTCTTGTAGGCCGCCATGGCACGTGCGCCGACTTTACCTGGCATGGATTCGAGTTCGATCGCGCCGATCAGGCCGACATTGCGCAAGTCGATGACGTGCGGCAGGCCTTTCAATGAATGCAGGGCATCTTCCCAATAGGCGGTCATGCTTTGTGCATGTTCCAGCACTTTTTCTTCCTTAAAGACTTTCAGGGAAGCCAGGCCAGCAGCGCAGGCCAGCGGGTGGCCGGAATAGGTATAGCCGTGGAACAGTTCTATGCCTGCCGGGCCATCCATCAAGGCGTCGTAAATCTTTTGATTGCTGAATACGGCGCCCATGGGCACGACACCATTGGTCAGGCCCTTGGCAGTGGTCATCAGGTCTGGTGTGACATCAAAATAGTCAGATGCAAACGGGGTACCCATGCGGCCAAAGCCGGTGATGACTTCATCAAATATCAGCAAGATGCCATGTTTGTCACACAGTTCACGCAGGCGCTTCAGATAGCCTTTTGATGGCAGGATGACGCCGGCAGAACCGGCCAGCGGTTCAACGATGACCGCAGCGATGGTGGAAATATCATGCAGCGCGATCAGGCGTTCAAGTTCATCCGCCAGATGGGTGCCGTATTCTGGCAAGCCACGGGTAAAGGCATTTTTTTCCAGGTTATGCGTATGCGGCAGGTAATCAACACCCGCCAGCAAAGTACCAAACTGTTTACGGTTAGCAGGCAAGCCGCCGAGCGACATACCGCCAAAACCGACACCGTGGTAAGCCCGTTCGCGGCTGATAAAGCGGGTGCGCTGGGCTTCGCCACGGCTGCGGTGGTAGGCCAGGACCATTTTCATGGCAGTATCGACTGCTTCCGAGCCGGAATTGGTATAAAACACCTGACCGAATTTGTTGCCGGTATAGTCAATCAACTGTGCAGCCAGCTCGAACGCGTCCGGGTGCGCCATCTGGAAAGCCGGGGCGTAATCCAGGGTGGCCACGGCATCTTGTACCGCTTTCACCACAGTGGGATGAGAATGGCCCAGTGGCACGCACCACAAACCTGCCGTACCATCGAGTATCTCGCGGCCGTTCTGGTCGCGGTAATACATGCCAGAGGCAGATGCCACCAGGCGCGGGGCCTCTTTATAGTCACGGTTAGCCGTGAAAGGCATCCAATAGGAATTCAGTTGTTGTTTGTTGAGCATGGGCTTCTCCTGAAAACAATTTACCAAGTGGTAAAAATATGCTGAAATGCTAAATAAGCATATGCAGTAATGACATATACAGCCAGTTTAATTTCATCCAACCGTATTGGTGACCAGAACAGCACAGTTCAGCGAGGAGCAAGGCATGGACGTCGTAAAAGAAGTGCAGGCAGTAGAACACAGCCCTGTCTGGCCGCAACTGGCGCTGGAGCGTAGCCGCCAGGCCAGTCTGGTCGACCAGATTGTGCAGGAGGTAACACGTCTGGTGCGCCTGAATGACTTGCCACAGGGCAGCAAGATGCCTTCGGTACGTCAGTTTGCCAAATGCAATGCCGTCAGTACCTTTACAGTTGTGGAATCTTACGAACGCCTGATCACCCTGGGCCTGCTCAGTTCACGCCGTGGTTCTGGTTATTTTGTCACCAAACCGGCCTGCGCGCCACAGCCGCTAGCGCATGTGGCGGCACCCAGCGCTTTGGATGCGCTGAGCCCTGATCTGTATTCAGGCGTGTCCAGCGCCCTGCCCGTTGGGTCAGGCTGGTTGCCGCCAGAATGGTATGGCGATGATATTTTGCTGGACGCCCTGAAGCAATCGATGCGCATCCCTACCCAACGCCTGCGTGGCTATGGCAACCCACTGGGTTTCCCCAGCCTGCGCCAGCACCTGGCCAGCAGCCTGTCGCAAGAATTGTTCAGTGTTGATTCAGAACAGATTTTGCTGACCCATGGTGCCACCCATGGTTTTGACCTGATCTTGCGCACGCTATGCAAACCCGGTGACACGGTACTGGTTGAAGACCCCGGTTACAGCAATCTGTTGTCACTGATACGCCATCACGGTTGCATACCGATAGGCATCGCACGGGATGAAAAAGGCCTGGATCTCGACAGCCTGATGGAAAAAGCCCTGCTGCACCAGCCCAAGCTGATGTTTGTCAACACGGTGCTGCAAAACCCTCTGGGTACCAGCCTGACGCCGAACCAGGCACACCGTTTGCTGGCGCTGGCGGAACAGTTTGATTTCTGGCTGGTGGAAGATGATATTTATCGTGAACTCTGCCCCCGGCCGGAACCTTCGCTGGCGGCGCTGGATGGCTTGCGTCGAGTGATACGTGTTGGCAGTTTTTCCAAAACCCTGTCACCTACGCTGCGCGTTGGTTCGGTCTGTGCATCGCATTCGCTGATAGGTGAATTGCTGAGGGTGAAAATGCTGGCGGGCCTGACCACTTCCGAAATCAATGAGCGCGCCGTGCTGCATGCGATCAGTTCACGCCTGTACCGGCGCATGCTGGAAAAACTCAAACGCCAGTTGGAAACATCACGCAATGCCAGCATGGACATGTTATTGGCGGCAGGTTTGACGCCTTTGGCCGTGCCGCGTGGCGGCATGTTCATCAGTGCCGGCTGGCTGGACAGCAAGGCGAATGCCAGCGATATCGCACGCCAGGCTTTGCAGGTAGGTATTTTGCTGGCACCAGATGAATTCTTTAGCCTGCATGCAAGTGAACACCCGTGGTTCCGTTTCAATATCGCGTATAGCGATGCGGATGTACTGAAAAACTTTTTGATGAAGCAGCGCCATGGATAGAGCACCAGACAAACTGACGCGCTCGCGCGACGCCCTGGAAGCGCGCATACTGCAGGCAGCGGTGGAGGTGTTTGCCGAAGCCGGTTATGCAGGTAGCTCGCTGGCATCCATCGCTGAACGGGCGGGTATCTCCAAACAGAATTTGCTGTATTACTTTTCTACCAAGCAGATCCTGTATGAAAAGGTGTTGGACCAGGTGCTGGACCAGTGGCTGGAACGCATGAATATCCTGGCCGACCCGGACCAGGACCCGGCGCAACTATTGCGCAGTTATATCGGTGCCAAGCTACGTTTTTCGCGTGAACAGCCGCAGGCTTCGCGCGTGTATGCGATGGAAGTCATCAGTGGTGCACCGGTGTATGCAGAAACCATGCGTAACAAGATTTTGCCGCTACTGCAAAAAGATATTGCAGTGTTTGAAGCCTGGATGGCGGCTGGCAAGATCGCCGCCGTCAATACCACGCACCTGTTGTTTGCCATCTGGGCCATGACACAATCGTATGCCGATTTTTCCGCCCAGATGAGTCTGGTACTGGGCCACAGCCCCTTGAATGAAAATGATTTTCAGGAAGCAGAAAAAATGATCGTGGAAATGGTGATCAATCACGTTTGCTGATTTTGAAAAATTGCATTTTCCATATACAAATGTCTGCTCTGATGTCTGCTCTATCGAAGCAGATATTTTTATTTTAATAAGAGATATTTGCAACACGGTCAACAATTGTGAACAAGACTTGCCAGCCATCAACAAGAGTGGCAGGATGTTAGTAACACCTACAGTCACCTTTGCCATCTGCAGGCCCACATGGCTGGCAAAGCCTCCAGACACGCATTCAGCACAGATTCAGACTAGCAAACTCAGCAGCAGGCAACGAACCATGACCGGGGGAGTGTATGAATCACGAACAGGCATCAGAAGAAGACTGGATCATTGAAGATGACGTGCATGACAAGTCGCAAGAACAGCTTGATGCTTCTTTTGAAACCCGCCCCTGGCGCCTGCTGATTGTTGACGATGAAGAAGACATCCATGCCGTCACCCGCCTGGCACTGAACAATATCGTCTTCAAGGGACGTCATCTTGATATTCTGTCTGCGCATAGCGCGGCACAAGCCTTTGAAATCCTCAACCGGGAAACCGACATCAACCTGATATTGCTGGATGTGGTGATGGAAACCGAAGATGCCGGTCTGCGCCTGGTGAAACGCATACGCGAAGAACTCAAGAACCAGATGGTGCGCATCGTGCTGCGCACCGGCCAGCCGGGCCAGGCGCCAGAAAAAAGTGTCATCGTCGATTACGATATCAACGACTATAAAACCAAGACCGAGCTGACAACACAGCGCCTGTTTACCACTGTGATTGCTTCGCTGCGTGCCTATGAGGGCCTGTTGTCGATAGAACGCAGCCGCGTGGGCCTGACCCGCATCCTGCAGGCCTCGGCCAATCTGTATGAATTGAAATCACTGAAGGAATTTGCGTCTGGTGTGTTGAACCAGATCGGTGCCATTCTTGATGTGGGGGCAGACGGGGTGTTGTGCCTGTCCCGCAATTCGGCCTGTGCTGCCCCAGGCAGCATTCCAGCCGGCAGCAACGGCGGGGCCCTCAACACCAGCATCATTGCCGCCACCGGCAGCTACAGTGACTGGGCCGGCCTGGATCAGTTGCCACCTGATTGTGAATGGACGGCCATCGTTGAAAAAGCCTTTGTCGAAAAGAAAAGCCAGTTCCAGCATCCGGTTGACGTGCTGTTCATCCATACCCGGCAGGGGCATGAATTTGCCATCCTGGTGACGCCACCCTGGCCGCTGGGGCAAATGCAGCGTGACTTGCTGGAATTATTCTGCGACCGCATTGCCGCCGCCTTTGATAATCGCTACCTGAACGAGCAATTGCAAAGAGCCCAGGAAGCCTCGGTGGTGGCCCTGACCGATCTGGCTGAATCACGCGATACCGATACCGGTGGCCATGTGCAGCGCGTCTGCAAGCTGACCAATGCCATTGCGGCAGAGCTGAAACGGCGTGACAGTTTCCCTTCTGACCTGACACCGCAGTTCATGGAGATGGTGGGCATCGCCAGCATCCTGCATGATGTCGGCAAGGTGGCGACGCCGGACGCTGTGTTGCTGAAAGCTGGCAGCCATGACAGCACCGAACGGAAGATCATGGAATACCATGCACTGGCTGGCGAAACCGTGCTGGCACGCGCCGCCACCATGGTGGACGGCGTCAGTTACCTGACTTATGGTTCCCAGATCGCCGGCAGCCATCATGAGCACTTTGATGGCCAAGGATATCCGCGCCACCTGAAAGGCACGGATATCCCGCTGTCAGCCCGGATTGTTGCCGTGGTGGATGTGTTTGATGCACTGCTGCACCGCCGCCCTTACAAGGAACCGTGGTCACTGAAGGACACCATCGACTACATCAAGGCCCGCAGCGGCACGCAGTTTGATCCGGTAGTGGTGGAAGCCTTGATACACTATATAGGCACGGAAAAACCAGATTGGGTCGCCGGCGGAGAGTAATTACTCAGAGGCCTTAGCTATGGCATGCCTTACCGTCAGTTGGCTTGCTGCTTGCCAGCGCCTGTATGATGGGGCACTGCGCCAACTGCTCAGATGATGCACATTGCTGTATCAGACCCGTCAACATAGCTTCCATGCGGTGCAAGTCAGTCAATTTGGCCTGCACCTGCGTCAAACGTTCCTGTGCTACATCACGTATGGCTTGCTTGTCATTACTATCTTCCAGCATCAGCAGATTGGCGATTTCATCCAGACTGAAGCCCAGCTCCTGCGCCCGCTTGATAAACCGTATGCGCTCAACCAGCTTGGCTGGATAAGTCCGGAAGCCAGTAGCAACCTCGGGTACAGGCAGCAAATCACGTCGCTGGTAATAACGTATGGTTTCGACGCCAACCCCGGCTGCCTTGGCCAATTGCCCTATCGTATATTGATCTGGATCATGATCTGTATCAGACATCGTTAAAAAGTCCTTGACTCTGTTCTTGGGTACGGAACCTATGATAAGGCAATCAAACGATTTATGTAGCGGAGGAATGAAAATGACTCAAGACCATCAAAACCACCAGCAGGGTGACAGTTGCTGCGGACACAAGCATGACTCACAACCAGCACCAGCACAGGACAAGAAATACACCGACCCGGTCTGCGGCATGCAAGTCAGCAAAAATCCAGAGAAAATGGCCCATTTCCAGGGCATTGCCTACTATTTTTGCAGCAATTCCTGCGTCAGCAAGTTCAATGCTGCGCCTGAAAATTATGTCAAGGCAAAAAAAGTCATCGGGCTGGGTAGCGTAGGCACACTTACTACCACTGCCACTACCACACCATCGGCAAGCGCCACAGCAGCATCTTGCTGTGGCGGCAGCGACGCCATGCAAAGTGATGCCAATGGTGAGCACAAGGACCCGGTGTGCGGCATGCGCGTCAATGCTGACAGCCAGCACCAGTTGGTGCACGAAGGTCAAAGCTATTATTTTTGCTGCAATACCTGCCTGGAAAAATTCCGCAAAGACCCTGCTGTCTGGCTGGACCCGGCCAAACGCCCCGCTCCCAAGACTGTGGCCAAGGATACGATTTTTACCTGCCCCATGCATCCGCAGATTGAGCAAGTCGGTCCTGGCACCTGCCCCTTGTGTGGCATGGCGCTGGAACCGAAAGAAGCCAGCATGGAAGAAGACACCAGCGAGCTTGACGATATGCTGCGCCGCTTCAAAATCAGTCTGGTACTGAGTTTGCCGCTGTTGGTCATGACCATGGGCGACATGCTGCCGGGCGTATCTTTTCACAGCCTGCTGGGTATGACGATCTACAACTGGCTGCAATTCATACTGGCAACACCGGTCGTACTATGGGGTGGGCTACCATTCTTTGAACGCGCGCTGGCATCCTTCAAGAGCATGCACCTGAACATGTTCAGCCTGATTGGCATTGGTACCGCTGCAGCTTACCTGTTCAGTCTGGTGGCCCTGTTATTGCCGGATGTGTTGCCCACCGCTTTCAAGATGGGCGGTATGCCACCGCTGTATTTTGAGGCGGCTGCCGTCATCATCACCCTGGTCTTGCTGGGTCAGGTACTTGAGTTACGTGCGCGTTCACAAACCAATACAGCGATCAAAGCCTTGCTGGGTTTAACGCCCGCCACAGCGATACGGATTGCTGCCGATGGTAGCGAGGCTGAAATCACTCTTGACCAGGTATTGGTCAGTGATCACTTGCGTGTGAAACCGGGGGCGCATATCCCGGTTGATGGAGTGCTGCTGGACGGCCACAGCAATGTTGATGAAGCCATGCTGACAGGTGAACCACTGCCCGTCAGCAAGCAGGCAGGTGACAAGGTCAGCGCTGGCACCATCAATCAGCAAGGCAGTTTCAGCATGCAGGCACAGCGCATAGGCAAGGATACTTTACTGGCCAGCATTATCGATCTGGTCAACCAGGCCGGGCGTTCACGCGCACCAATACAAAAGCTGGCAGACCAGGTATCTGGCTGGTTTGTACCCGGTGTGATTGCTGTTGCCGTGCTGGCTTTTATAGGCTGGGCAGTATGGGGACCAGCACCAGGCCTGGCCAACGGCCTGATGGCTGCGGTATCGGTATTGATCATTGCCTGCCCCTGCGCACTGGGGTTGGCGACACCGATATCGGTGACGGTAGGCATAGGTCGGGGTGCGCATGACGGTGTACTGATCAAGAATGCCGAAGCGCTGGAGAGACTGGAAAAAATTGACACCCTGCTCATAGACAAAACCGGTACCCTGACCGAGGGCAAGCCCAGCATGCAAAACTTTAAACTTGCTGCTGGCGAATCGGAGGCCGATTTGCTGGCCCTGGCAATGGCGCTGGAACAGCGCAGTGAACATCCGGTCGCCCATGCTATCGTCGCCTATGCACAAGCACATGGCAGCCAGCCGGTCAGCATCAGTGATTTTACTTCCATCACCGGCAAGGGTGTCAGTGCCACAGTGGATGGCAAGCCAGTATTGCTGGGCAATCCGGCACTGCTGAAAGAACATGCGGTAGCCATGCAAGATTTTGAACCACAAGTCGCAGAATGGCAGGCACTGGGCCATACCGTGATGCTGATGGCGGTCGATCAAAAAGCCGTGACCATTCTGAGTGTGGCGGACAAGATCAAGACCAACAGCAAGGAAGCGATAGCGCAATTGCAGCAACAGGGCATGCATGTCATCGTACTGACGGGTGACAATGCCATCACGGCACAGGCTGTGGCAAAGCAACTGGGGCTGGACGACGTCCGCGCTGACCTGCTGCCAGCAGACAAGTTCCGCATCGTGCAGGAATTGCAGAAACAAGGTCGGGTGGTTGCCATGGCCGGTGACGGTATCAACGATGCCCCGGCATTGGCACAGGCCGATGTCGGCATTGCCATGGGCAGTGGCACCGATGTTGCCATGCATAGCGCCCATGTGGTGCTGGTGAAAGGTGATTTACGCGGCATCGTGAAAGCACGCTCCCTCAGCCAGCAAGCCATGAAAAATATACGGCAAAACCTGTTCTTTGCCTTTATCTATAATTTTGTCGGTGTGCCAGTGGCTGCTGGTCTCTTGTATCCGTGGTTCGGCATTTTGCTCAGCCCCATGATTGCCAGTGCGGCGATGAGCCTGAGTTCGGTATCGGTGATCAGCAATGCACTACGTTTGCGGAAGGCGAAACTATAGCCAGCTTGAGAGGATAGCCGATAGTGGATATTGGGGGGGCGATGCAGGAATCCTGTTATTTTTTGCGACAAATCGAGCCTTGCAGCAGGAACAGGTAAAATACGCGCCTGTCTCTGCTATTGCCTACCTAACAAGAAAAATTCATGCGTCTTTCCATACTGGTTTTTTGTCTCTCTGCCCTCTTCCTTTACCCTGCCCACGCCACCGGGAATACCAGGCAAGCTGGCAAAAAGCCGCTGGCAAAACCTGTCAGTGTGACGGTGTATGTGGCCGGTGATATTGCTGATTGCAGAAAAAATCCTGCTGAAGAAAGTATGGCGGCAAGAACGGCGGAGTTGGTCGCTGCCGGGCTGGACAAGGATAAGACCGCCCGCGCCATCACCCTGGGTGATAACACTTACTCGGTCGGTAGCCCTACTGAATTCACCAAATGTTATGACCCTACCTGGGGCCGTTTCAAGGACAAGACCTTGCCCTCACCCGGCAACCATGACTACGGCATGCCCAAGGCTTTAGGCTATTTCAATTATTTCGGTGACCTGGCCGGGCCCGAGCGGCGTGGCTACTATGCGACGCAACTGGGTAAATGGCAGGTCCTGTCGCTCAACAGCAATCTGGATCAGCCACAGATGCAGGCCCAACTGAACTGGCTGAAGGGTGAACTGGCCGACCACAAACAAAGCTGCACACTGGCGTTCTGGCATCACCCGGTCTATAGCTCGGGCGGCCATGGCAACAATGAAAACATGCAGGCTGCCTGGAAAATGCTGGTTGAAGCCAAGGCCGATATCGTGCTGACTTCGCATGACAATGATTACGAACGCTTTGCCCCGCTGGACGCCAATGGCGACCGTGATGACAAGCAAGGCATACGCAGCTTTGTGGTTGGTACGGGTGGCGCCAAACTGACGCCCATGTTTTTACCCAAGGAATCAACTGAAATCCGCGACAATTCCACCCATGGCGTATTGAAGCTGAGCCTGCATGACAAATCCTACGAATGGGAGTTTTTACCGGTACCCGGAGAGAGTTTTACCGACAAGGGCAAGGGTAGCTGCCATTGATGGAATAAAGGAATTACTGACTGGTGTCAGTATACGTCCGCTGTGATAAGCCTCATTTACGAATCGGATCAGGCTAAAGAAAATTTTTCGACTATACTCAAGTACGGCTCAACGACTTGATTGCCTGGCTGCGACAAGTCGTCATTTCCCGCGTCCGCCAGACGCATACAGGGGTCGTCATGCATATAGAAGAAACACTCAGGCTGGATTTCAAGGATGTGTTGATACGTCCCAAACGTTCCACCCTTACTTCCCGTTCCCAGGTCAATCTGGAGCGCGAATTTATTTTCCATCATTCCCGCAAGACTTATCACGGTATTCCCATCATTGCTGCAAACATGGATTCCACCGGTACCATGGAAATGGCGGCGGCGTTGGAACAGCACCAGCTATCGGTGGCCTTGCACAAGCATTATGATGAAGATGTGCTGGTTGATTATTTTTCTGCCTTGCAAAAGAAATCTACTGCTTTTTATTCCATGGGTATCACGCAATCCGATTTTGAAAAATTTTCGGCTGTGATGGCAAGGGCGCACAACGCCATCGAATACGTCTGCATAGACGTGGCGAATGGCTACACGGAAGGCTTTATCAATTTCGTCAAGAAAGTCCGCACCACCTACCCGCACCTGACCATCATGGCTGGCAATGTGGTGACTGGTGACATTACTGAAGAACTGATACTGGCCGGTGCCGATATCGTCAAGGTGGGCATAGGTCCGGGTTCGGTCTGTACCACGCGCAAGATGACGGGCGTGGGTTACCCGCAGTTGTCCGCTGTTATAGAATGCGCCGATGCAGCACATGGCCTGGGCGGGCAGATTTGCGCCGACGGTGGTTGTGTGGTGCCAGGTGACCTGGCCAAGGCCTATGGTGCCGGTGCCGACTTCATCATGCTGGGCGGTATGCTGGCGGGGCATGATGAATGTGCCGGTGATCTGGTCGAGCGCGATGGCCAGCAGTTCAAGCGCTTTTACGGCATGAGCAGCCGTGCTGCCATGGATAAGTATGCGGGTGGCGTTGCCAAATACCGCGCGTCGGAAGGCAAGGAAGTGCTGATCCCTTATCGCGGTCCGGTTGAAGCAACGTTACAGGATATTCTGGGCGGTGTACGTTCTGCCTGCACCTATGTGGGCGCGCATAAATTGAAGGAACTGACCAAGCGCACCACCTTCATACGCGTGACCCAGCAATTGAATGAAGTGTTCGGAAAATCTTGATGCCCCGGTTTTTTACCCCCACTCTGCGCTGAATCTTTCATCGCATTTCTTCGCATTTCCTCTCATTTCATAGACATGGAAGCCAGGCTGAATAAAGCTTGGCTTTTTCACATCTCTTCCCGTAACGCGTTAGCTTCCTAGTTAGCTTCCTATTATGCAGTTAAAACAATTTACGCGGGTTTTGGCATAGTTCCTGCATGGAAACCAACAAAATTGTGAAATTAACGCCAGTATTTTCACATTTTCTAATCACTTCAGTGATTTGATTATTGCCTTGCGGTTACATCCATGGCAGCATAGTCTCTCACAATAGTGAGAATTTTCTTGGTACCTGGCCAATTGGCTTTGCACTGAAAAATGGCAAGAATATCTGCCATGCACCGTTTCATTGCAAGCAAATTGGGTCGGCAGGTGCTCTGAAGTGCTCTTTTAACTTAAGCTTTAAAATCGTGTTGTCTGGAGTGATATGAAAACAGTTGTCCATAATAAAAGAGGGAAGTTATCAATTCTGACTTTGAGTATGCTGGCTTGCGTGCTGCTGAATACAGCATGTCAAAAAAGCCCTTCAGAGACAGCAGCGAGTACGCCAGAAACGCCCGCTTCCAATGCGCCCATGCCTACGGGCCTGGTAAAAAACCCGGTGAAACACTCTGACACGGCGGACGTCACCAAGTGGATGGACATGGCGTCAAACAAGACAGCAGCGCAAATAGCCAAAGAAGAAAAAGCAGCGAAAGAGGCCAAAGACGCGAAAGCAGCAGCGGATGCAAAAGCCTTAGCAGACGCGAAAGCGGCGGCAGATGCCAAGTTACTGGCATCCAAAGCGCGTGAGCCTGTGAAAGTGGCACCTGCTGTGGTTGCAGCACCGGTTGCGACCAAGCCTGTTGATATCCCGCCACCAGTGGTCGCAGCGGCCGCCTCCAAGGCAGCCCCGACACCGGCACCAGTAGCGGCGGCAGCAACAGAAAATAACGTCTTGAAAGTCGTTTCCAGCGTTCAGCCCAAATACCCTAACGGTGCCGTACGTGCCGGTGTCACTTCGGGGGTGGTGAGTGCGCGCGTTCATATCGACGCCGATGGCAAGGTGTCACAAGTGGATATTGTGAAGGCAAATCCACCCAAACATTTTGACAAGGAAGTGATTGCCGCTGCGTCTCAATGGAAATATGCACCTATCTCCAAACCGCAAACCACCATGCTGGAATTTAATTTCAAGCTGGATAACTAAGCGCAAGATAATCATGCTTCAGGCCTGATGCATCAGGTCTGTAAGTTTGCATGCTGTTTGTGCTGCAGTTTTTCTTACTGTAATCGCCCCTGACCGGGGTGATTTTTCATTCTGCCTTCAGAATTCTGCCCTCAATCGACGGTTGCCAGCTTGCGTAAGACCTGGGCTGCGGCCATCAGGCCGAAAGAAGCGGTCACGACGATGGAAGAACCAAAACCGGCACAGTTGAGGCCGCTAACGCCGGCGTTGGTATTGGCATCAGCATCGGCCCCGACTTCACAAGCTTCTGCAGTTTCCGGCATGCTCAGCACTTCCATGGAAAATACGGCATCGATCCCGAACTTGCTTTTTGCCCCGCGCGGAAAACCGTAATTCTGGCGCAGGCGCTTGCGCACCAGGGCCAGCAAGGGTTCCTGTTCGGTACGCGACAAATCACGGATTTCGATTTTCCCCGGATCAGTCTGGCCACCGGCCGCGCCAATGGTGATGAGCGGGATGGCATGCTGACGGCAATAGGCGATCAGGGCAGTTTTGGCTTTGACGTTGTCTATGGCATCGATCACGTAATCGAAACCGGGCTTGCCCAGCATGTCGTCGAGGTTGTCAGGCGTAACAAAATCTTCCACCTGATTGACCTGGCAATACGGATTGATCAGGGCTATGCGTTCTGCCAGGGCTGTGACTTTGGCCTTGCCTACGGTATCGGTATTGGCCTGTATCTGGCGGTTGATATTCGATTCGGCAACGTTGTCGAGATCGATCATGCTGATCTGGCCTATGGCACTGCGCGCCAGCGCTTCCACCACCCAGGAACCAACTCCACCAACCCCGATGACACAAACATGGGCCTGCCTGAAACGTTCCAGCGCAGCAGCGCCATACAGGCGGGCAATACCACCAAAGCGGCGATCAAAATCAATATCTGTTTCTTGTTGCATGGTGAAGATCTGGCCGGTAAGGCTGACAGTAAGAGCAGGCGCTATTTTACTTGAAGCAGCCTGCAGCTGGTTTCACATCTCATATCAGTAGACTGTTACCGTCACCCGGATAATAAGCGAACTTGCTGTTGTTGCCTGAAATGAAATGTCTATCAGCGTCTTTGCGTCCCCTCTTGATATGTCGCAAGCGCGTACACCGTGTCTATTGCATAATGAGGGCAGGAAGCGCAAGCCGTATCCCTGCCACCCAACACGGACAACACAGCATGAACAACTTATTCGACAGCGCACCGGGATTTGATCAGCCTCTGGCAGTTCTGAAGCACTGCCATGACCGCATACGCAAGCAGTTGACTACGCTAAACAAAATGCTGGTGCATTTGCCAGAGCATGGCGCGGATCAGGATGCAAAACAGGCGGCACAGGCGGTATTGAACTATTTCACCAAAGCCGCCCCCTTGCATCATGAAGATGAAGAACTGAATCTGCTGCCGGAATTAAAGCAGACTGCTGATGGTGGCGATGCAGATCTGCTGGCTGGCTTGCTACCTAAAATTCTTGCTCAGCATGAAATCATGGCAGTGCAATGGCAGCAACTGGAAAAACAATTACAGGCCATCGTCGCCGCCGCTGACCGTGCGCCGGCCAGCCTTTCTACTGCCGATGTACAGGCCTTCAATGCCTTGTACGACGAACACATGCAGATCGAAGAAACACAGATTGCCCCCATGGCAAAACGCTTGTTTTCTGATGCGCAGATGAGCACCCTGGGTGCTGCCATGCAGGCACGCCGTGGCATCAAAGTTTAAATTTTCTCATTGATCAAGGAAAAACATGTCCATCGCCGATATACGCACCGACTATCGCCAGGCCAGCCTGTCCGAGTCGGATGTGAGCGCCGACCCCTTTACCCAGTTTGCCAACTGGTTCGACCAGGCTTTAAAAGCCGATGTCGCCGAACCGAATGCCATGACTTTGTCTACAGTAAATGCAGATGGTCGCCCCAGTTCACGGATTGTACTGATCAAGGAATTTGATCAGCGCGGTTTTTCATGGTTCACCAATTACGAGAGTGCCAAGGGCCAGGACATGGCACAGAACCCTTATGCGGCCTTGCTGTTTTTCTGGTCTGCACTGGAAAGACAGGTGCGCATAGAGGGCCGCATAGAAAAACTGACGGATGCAGAAAACGATGCCTATTTCTTCAGCCGCCCGTTGGGTAGCCAGCAGGGCGCGCATGCGTCACAACAAAGCCAGCCGATTGCCAGCCGGGAAATACTGGAACAACAACTGGCTGCCGTGGTAAGCCAGTTCGGGGATGCGCCGCCAAGACCGGCGCATTGGGGGGGCTACCGTCTGCTGCCGGAAAAAATCGAATTCTGGCAAGGCCGCAGCTCGCGCCTGCATGATCGCATCGTGTACACCCGCGATACCCGCAATACCAGCACTACCAACGATAACTGGCGCATTGTGCGCCTGCAGCCATAACGATGTTTGTCTGCAGGGCCCCGATTTTGTCGGGTGTCTTGCGGAGCATGGTATTCTCGGTGTTTTTTCACCATAACGCCGATGTCCATGCAGAAGAAAAAGATCTTGTTATTAAGCGTTTCCGCTGGTGCCGGTCACAAGCGGGCCGCTGAAGCAATACGGGCAACTGCGTTGCAGCAGTCAGATGAACTGGAAGTCAGTCACCTTGATGTGATGGATTTTGTGACAGCCGGTTTTCGTAAAGTGTATACCGATTTTTATATCAAACTGGTCAACAAGGCCCCGACCTTGTGGGGCTATCTGTACCATGCGTCGAATGAAGCACAGGCCGACGGCACCATGGAAAAACTCAGGCGTGGCATAGAGCGCCTGAATGCACGGCCACTGTTGCAGGCGATTGCCGATTTCCAGCCAGATGTGATCATCTGCACGCATTTTTTGCCGGCAGAAATGCTGTCGCGCCTGTTGCGCAAGGAAAGACTGCATTGTCCGGTGTGGGTACAGGTCACCGATTTTGATTTGCACCGCATGTGGGTACATGAACACATGGCCGGCTATTTTGCCGCCAGCGAAGAAGTCGCTGACCGCATGCGGGCGAATGGCATCGCCGCCGAACACATTCATGTGACCGGCATCCCCATCATGCCCGCCTTTACCCAGCAACTTGACCGGACTGCCTGCGCCCAGGAATTTGGCCTGGACCCGGCATGCCAGACCTTCATGCTGATGGGTGGCGGTGCCGGCCTGGGCGGGCTGGACAAGGTGGCTGAGCGCCTGTTGTCGTTGCCGGATAACTTCCAACTGATCGTACTGGCCGGTAATAACGCGCCTGCACTGCAAGCCTTGCAACAACTGGCGCAGCGCTACCCCGGTCGTCTTTTACCCCAGGGTTTTACAGACAAGGTAGAGCGCCTTATGGCCTGCTCTGATCTGGTGATTACCAAACCAGGAGGCTTGACCACTTCAGAATGCCTGGCCATGGGCTTGCCCATGATCGTGAATTCACCGATACCCGGACAGGAAGAACGCAATGCCGATTTCTTGCTGGAACAGGGCGTGGCAATGAAGGCTTATGATGATGTCAGCCTGACTTACCGGGTCAATTATCTGTTGCAGCATCCGGATAAGCTCAGGGATATGCATGACAAGGCCATGGCACTGGGCAAACCCCATGCCGCCAGCCAGGTCTTGCAGCGGATTCTCGGCCAGCCTTCATAAGCCAAGGTTGGATGATGAAATCTTCAATTAAATCTTTTTTGCTGGCATTCGCCTATGCTTCTTTGCTGGCGGTGTTTTTTGCCCAGGTAGAAATACAGATAGAAGGTAGCGCAGGCTGGGCTGCCAACCTGCCGACCTGGCGCATAGAAAAACACTGGCTGCTGGATATTTTTTGGGGTGGACGCGCCATGACGGGTTACCACGCCTGGGTGTTTCCCTTCATCGCCCTGTTCTTCCATTTTCCGTTTGTGATGATACAGCAATGGACGGCCAAGCTCGAATGTCGCGCCATTGCCAGTATCATTACTTTCTGGATAGTCGAAGATTTCATGTGGTTCATCCTGAATCCGGCCTACGGATTTGCCCGCTTTACGCCTGAGGAAGTAAAGTGGCATGTCCACTGGTTAATGGGCTTCCCGGTGGATTACTGGGTAGGCCTGATCGCCGGATTTTTTCTCTACCGTTTTTCTTACAAGACCCATGCGCAAGTACAACTCTAAGCCACCGGAAAAACCGCTGTCGCCACTGCTGGCATGCATGGCGGCACTCAGCATCAGCCTGCCGCTGCTGCCATCCACAGTCACCGCCGAAGAAGCCCGCCCAGCTGAATGGGCCAGCCCGGTAGCCAGCACGCAGAATCTGTTTCGCGTGACACCGACGTTTTATCGTAGCGCCCAATTACAAAGCCAAGACCTGGTGCTGTTGCAGTCGTTGGGCATCAAGACGGTGGTCAGTCTGCGTTCCTTCCATTCTGATGATCAGATACTGAAAAATTCCGGCATCAAACTACAACGCATAGGTATCAATACCTGGGACATCAACGACAAGAATGTGATTGCCGCCCTGCGCGCATTGCAGGCAGCCGAGCAACAAGGCCCGGTACTTTTACACTGTCTGCATGGTGCCGACCGCACCGGATTGGTGACGGCCATGTACCGCATCCTGAACCAGGGCTGGAGCAAGGATCAGGCACTGGAAGAATTGACCAAGGGTGGTTATGGCTACCACAGCCTGTGGAAAAACATTCCCGAATATCTGCGTAAAGTGGATATAGAAAAAATTCGACAAGGTGTGGTTCAGCCATGATATTAGCCAAGACATTCGCCACGAAATTCACAAGACAACTATTCATCATCAGCCTGCTGGCAAATGCTCAGGCTGGGGCAGCACAATTGGATGTCAGCAAATTCAACGACACCGAAGTGCAAATGCTGGACCAAAGCAAGCCAGACAGCAATGGCAAAACCTTTGTCGCCGGCACCATACTCAATGCGCCTGTCAGCAAGGTGTGTGCAACCCTGCAGGCATATGAAGACTACCCCAGCTTCATGCCGAATACCACCAGAGCCAAAGCAGCACGCCAGCCGGATGAATCTGCGCTGGTGGATTTCACACTGAACCTGCCGCTGGGCAAAGTGAAGAAATACCGCCTGAAAATGATCCCCAAGGCTGGCCCCGGCACTTGCTATCTAAGCTGGAAACTGCAGCCATGGGAAGGCTTGAAACAGGAAGAAACCATTGCAGATACCGCCGGGTATTGGGATTTGAGTACGCTGGCTGGCAACCCGAATAAAACCATCGTCAAATATCAGGTGTTTACCGATCCGGGGCCAGTTCCCATGGGGCTGGGCTGGATCGTTGACAGCATGAGCAAGGACAGCATACCCAAGATGATGGATGCATTAAGAAACAAGCTGCGCTGATAGTTGATAGCGGATAGCGGGGAATTGCTGGCAATAACAAAAACGGGGAATCTGCGATTCCCCGTTTTGACATCTGATTTGACATCTGATGTATATTTTTGCAGACCTTACGTCTCTACACCATACGCAGCCTTGGGATCCTCTGGCGCGTCCTTACTCTGTTGCTCAGGAATTTTGAAGCCTGCATAAGTACCGGCGCTCATACCCAGCAGTGTCAGGATATTGCCATCAAATACAGGCATGCTGAAATGCTGTATTACGTAGACCAGGAACAACACACCGATCAGCACATTGAAAACCAGCATTTGAAAACGATGCAAGGTAAGGCCCTGGGAATCACTGAGGATATCTTTAAAGAAGCCCTTGCTTTCGCCAAACTGGTTCTGTTTGCTGGCATCCACGCCCGCAGCTGTCAGGTAAGTAGCGCTGCCTATACCAAGCAGGCCCAGGGCCTGGGGTGAAACGGTGGGAATGCCTTCAGCGACTATCCACAGCCAGATATACGACACCAGCACAATGAAAAACCACCAGGCCATTTGTACCCGTGCAAGGCTGAAAGTGCGTTCATTGATCGCTGAGGTCGAACTATCACGCAGCAAACCCGAATCTCTTCCGAGACGGAATAATGCGTACCCAACTACAGCGATAAACCCGAAACCAAACACGACATAACCCGGTTTCAAAATTTGAAAACGCAGGATACCACTCACCAATATGCTCGTGCCCCCACCATTTTTGAAGCTGACGTTAAACGGCAGGTCACGGTGGTAGTTGTGCCGCAGCTCTTGCCAAGGGGAGCCCATCAACGACTCACGCTCCAACGCAGAATTGTCAATATCAGATTGTGGCAAATGAAAGACCAGCTTGTTCATGACAGGGTCAGGATCACAGTCTTTCAATTTCCGTTGACTGAGTACGCCATTGATACGCAATTCAACCAGATCAAACTGATCCGTTGCCAGTGACGCACACACGCCAGGGGCAGGGATGTCGACATCAACACTCAAGTTGATGTCTATCGGTCCACCCGGTTTGATGACATCACTTGCCTGTGCCAGACCAATACCCAAGAGCAGCATACCAAGCAGTATTTTTTTAAACATCAGCGGCATCTTGTTCTCCTTCAGTTTGCTACTGGCAATACAAACAAAGCGCGTTCTGCCGCGCGGCGCTTGACCAATCCCGGTAAGGGTTTGCCGTCAGCCATGGTCCAGCGACCAAACTGGTCAGCAGCCCCTGCCCTATCATTGGCATTGAGTTTTTTCAGGAGCGTGGAGCTGCGCAAATTGCCTATGCCCAGATTAAAGGTAAAACTGGTCAATGCCCCGTATTCATTATCGTTCAGGGGAACCGTCACCACCGACAGCACATCACGACCGGCATTCATCAGATCAGCCTGCAACAAACTGGTTGCCTGAGCCAGGGTAATGCCGTTCGGATACAAGGCCTTTACTTGCAGGCTGTCTGCCTGCCCCTTCAGGAAACGGCCCTGATAGGTAATGGCATGGCCCCAGCCTATGGTCCAGATACTGACGGGGTCCAGATAGGGGTCGATATTGCTGGTGGCAGGATTGCCGTCTGGTATGCCTTCAAATTGCTTGACCAGATCGACGGTTGCCGGATTCACGTCACGAAGCGCCATTTTTTTCTCCCTGTTATTGGCATTGGCATGGGTGAGCCATGCAGGGACGAAAGGCAGCGTGAATTGCGTCCTCAGAACCTGTTTACGATCTTACTGGGCGAGCGTGATCGGGGCTCATGCGCTGCTCAAAATGCTCATGTACTTAAGTACATTCCGCTTTTTGCGCTGCGCTTTTGTTACCCTTACCCCGCTGACGCTCGCCCAGTAAGATCATAAACACGTTCTAAGACCGCTATTCAGCTACAGGTATTCAGCACCTATGCACAGACTGTGAGAATCATATCAAATAAACAAACCAGTATGACAATTTTTTAAGCTGCTTGCAGCAATACGCACATGAATACTCATGTAGTCAGGCAAACCCATGCCGGGCATGTATGGTGATGGTTTCAGCGATCTGCTGTTGCTGTCAGTGGTCGGCATCCATCAGTGTCTGGTAGGGCTGGCGCGTGGCGACCAGCACATGCCCGGGGTTGACTTGCCCTGCATCCATGAAGGCAAACACCAGTTCATCTTCATACACAATGGCGCAGGGTAAGTCGCCCAACATCAGTCTTTCAAATATCGTCGGCGTCAGCATGGCGATGTTCAGGCGATCAGCTTGCTGGCAAACAGTTTCCTGGCCTTTGCCACCTTGGGGGCCACCACGAATGAGCAATAGCCTTGTTGCGGGTTCTGGCGAAAATAATTCTGGTGATACGCTTCTGCCAGGTAAAACACCGGTGCCGGGCTGATTTCTGTCACGATGGGGTCGTCCCAGACCTTGGTCATGTCTGCCACAACCTGTTTAGCCATTGCCTGTTGCTGTTCATCATGGAAGAAAATGACTGAGCGATACTGGGTACCGGCATCATTGCCCTGACGATTCAGCGTCGTCGGGTCATGAATGGTAAAGAATATTTGCAACAAATCATGGTAACTGACGACAGCCGGGTCAAAAGTCAGACGCACGACTTCGGCGTGACCGGTCCTGCCGGTGCAGATCTGTTCATAGCTGGGCTGGTGCACGCTGCCACCAGCGTAGCCGGATTCCACTTTCGATACGCCACGGATTTGCTGGAATACCGCCTCGGTACACCAGAAACAGCCGCCGCCCAATGTGGCAAATTCAGTTGATGTCGCATTCATTACGTTCTCCCTGTCAAGACTGATTAGTCGTCATGAACATCATTTTCTTACACTTAGAACCTGTTTGCGATCTTACTGCGCGGGCGTGATCGGGGCTCATGTGCTGCTCAAAATGCTCATGGTCTTAAGTACATTCCGCTTTTTGCGCTGCGTTTTTTGTTACCCTTACTCCCGCTGACGCACGCTCGCTACAGATCGTAAACAGGTTCTTACAGGAAGTCTGCCGCCGTCACCCTGGCTTTTTGGTCTGCACTTTGGCCCGCGTTGATACGGTCAGGCAAGCGCCTGTTCTATCTGCGTGATAAAAAGTCCGCTGTCCTGGTAGGCGACACTGTGATCGAGCCGGCGGAATTGTCCGTTGGCTTCCAGTATGAATGTAGGGAAACCCTGCGCGCCCACCTGGCGCAACAATTGATGGGCAAGCCTGGTCTGCCCGGGCAGATCTGCCTGCGCCTTGGCATAGCAATCCTTGAACATCTCTGCCGTAACCTCCAGCCCGGCTGCCAGTTGACTCAGCAACCACAGGTCGCTGACATCGGCGGCATCCACATAATGGGCATGTTGAATTTTTTCCAGCATGCCAAGCCCTGCATCCGCCGCGATTTCACCGACAGCAGCCAGGGCAGCCACACCGCTTACGGCAGTAGCTGCCGGTACGGAATAATAACTAAGTGAAGCAATGGTTTTTACCTTGTTCAGGTAAGCAGAACCAAACAGCACACCAGACAGCTTGGCGATATGTTGGTCGGCAGAAATAATATGTTCGCGATATGCCGCAGGGATGATATTGATTTCAGGAAACAGCAAACCTGGGTGAAGCACCATGGGCAGGCGCTCGCCAAAATGTGTTTGCGATTGTCGCAGTAAGGGGCTGGCGGCATAACACCAGCCACACAGTGGATCAAACACGATATGTAATCTGGCTCCCATGCCGGTGTCCTCTTAATTTAAATGATGTTGCTATTGTATACATTACCAGATACCAGAAAAAGCGCGTATGATAAAAATCATTTTTCTGAAAAACAGAACAATCATCGTGAATTCTTCGTACAATGCATTTTGATCAACTACGTCGCATGGCCCTGTTTGCCCAGGTTGTGCGGCACGGCTCTTTTTCGGCCGCTGCCAGGGCAATGGATATTGCCACCTCGGTCCTCAGTACCGCAGTTTCACAACTGGAAGACGAATTGGGCGTGCGCCTGCTGCACCGGACCACCCGCCGCCTGTCTCTGACAGAGTTGGGCCAGGATTTTTATAGCCGCTGCACCGATATGCTGGCGTCTGCCGAAGCCGCACAAAGCCTGATCGCAGAAAGCTCTGGCGAAATTGCTGGCAGGCTGCGCATTTCTGCGGCGTCAGATGTTGCCGACCATATTTTGCTGCCGGCGCTGGCGCCCTTGACGCTGAAACATCCCAAGCTTTTGCTGGATATACAGGTAGCCGACAATATCGTGGACATGGCGGCACAGCAAATCGATTTATCGATACGTTCGGGCTGGATGCGGGATTCTTCACTGGTGGCTCGCAAGCTGGCAGACTTGCACGAGGTACTGGTGGCAGCCCCGTCCTATCTGCAAAAACTGGGTACTCCGCAGACACCAGATGATTTACTGAAGCATCGCATCATTGCCATGACAAGACTGAATGACCCCTGCACCTTGAGCTTGAAAAATGCCGCGGACGATACGGTCAAAATCAGTCTGCCTGCTGCCGCCATGACAGACAGCGTGCGATTGTCGTCAGAAATGGCGATCAGCGGCTTTGGTCTGGCGCGCTTGCCCAGCCATGCAATCGACAAAGCTTTGCGCGAAGGCAGCTTGATTACGGTACTGACAGACTGGACACTGCCGCTCGCCGGGATTTATGCCGTCACCCTCAAACGTGGCCTGCAACCCCAAAAAGTACAAGCCGCGATAGAGGCGCTGGGAAGTTTTCTGGCACCCAATGCGGCCTGAAGCCAGTCTGGTCTGTGGCGCGGAACCATCAGTGCCGGAAATGTAACCTCAATACCGCCAACTTACAAAAAATTACACCACCCTTTATAGGGTTAAATTTAATATACGCATAGAATATTGAACCCTATTTTCTTGCTTTTCGGCAAAAATTCCTCGTATTTTCTCTTGAAAAAGCGCATATTCATGAAGTACGAGTTCAGTACAAAGTTTGCTGCTTGCGCAGTATTGATCAATTTTCTGTTATTGAATTAAAACGCCATGCTAATCGACGTCATAAAAAACGGTCTCAGAAATATTTTCAGGGTACGCAACCAGCGTGCCGTGACACCTCCTGGACCCAAACCTCCGTTTGGCAGCACCATCGTGCTCGAACGCCTGAAAATGCAATTGATCGTTTCCATCGACTATGAGCAATGGGACTGGCTGACCGAAAAAGGCTGGCGCACCCTGGACATGCGGCAGAATCGCCGTCGTTACTTCCGGGTGCAAAGAAAGGCCGTTACCAGGCTATTGCACGCCAAACCGGATGACCGCGAAGCTTTGCATCAGCAAATCGTGGAATTTCGCTACGATAACAAACGTCTGCACTGAACTGTTTTATCTAGGTATTTTCGCTGTCATGTTGAATTTCATGACAGGGATACTTATCTTTCTCACATCAAGCATACAGTTACTATCAGCGCCCGATCTGCTGCGCCACGCCGACAAGTTTATTTTCTGATACTGCCCGACTGTTGCAGACGTCAAAAATTAAAATCCTGACAATACTCAAGTAAGCTGCAAGCGGTTAAAATGCCGCATGCAAAATTTTAGTGACGACGCTCACGTCCAGACCGGGGAAGACCTCGCTCTGCAGACGTATTTCAAAACTGGCATCACTCCTGACGACGTTTCCGCTGTATTCCCCCTGAGACGTGCCCAGCCTGTATTGCAGGCATTCACGGCGCTGTTTCATGGCGGGTTCAACGGTGTATTGTTGCGCCTGCTGGTCTTGCGTGAACTGACCGCCGACGTGGAAACACCGTCGCTCAGCCGTGCTGATATCAATACCAAACTGGCCTATCTGGAACCGGATGCGCTGGAGACTGTGCTGTCGCGCCTGCGCACCACCGGTTTGCTGATCTGGGATGCCAGCCAGTCTGTGTATCGCATCACCCCGACCGCCAGGAATGTGCTGGCGGCGCTGGAATCGCTGCTGCATATCGAAGAGCATAATGACCAGGCCGAAATGAGTTACATGCTGACCCAGGTCGCCGGTGCACAGGCGGTGGGTGGCGTGTCGGTAGAGCAGTTGCATCATCTGCTGGGAAGGCTGATAGAGCTGACGGAAGAATTTTCAGATGCGATTGCCTCGGGTTCGGAATTCCAGTTGCGCACGGCCCAGCAAAAATGGCATACCGCCTGCGACTGGGTAGAAAAAGGCTCGCAGATCATTCATGCCATCACCAATGACAGCCGGGCCGATTCTGCCACCCACAAAGCGGCACAGGCGATAGGACGCGCCCAGAGTGCGCTGCTGAACATGCAGGGCATGTTTTCGCGGGCCCTGAACCAGATCGAACGCCAGCGCGTGCATCTGGGGCAGTCTGGCCTGTCGACGACAGATATCAAGACCTGGCTCTTGCAAAAAGAAGACTTGGCAGCGCTGGCCGACGATGCTCTGGCAAAACCGGTGACGCCGATGTTTATTACCCCATCAGAAATGATAGACGTGGCAGAAAGTGAATTGCTTAGCCACCGCGTATCGGCCTTGGTGGGTGCCTTGCCTGCTGGTGAAAATGCACCATCGGTCGCCAATGAAGATAGCGATGCCCTGCATGAACTGGATCACTGGCTGGCCTTGCTGACTGCAGCCGATGCCAGCGACAAGCCGATAGCCTTGCAGGATATCTTGCTGCCATCCAGCTTTGCGATTGCTTCTTATCGCGCCTCCATGCTGCCGTTGCTGGGGGATGCCAATGAATCTTCCTTGCAGGGTGCCACGGCTATCCTGGCCCGCCTGCCGCTGGTGTTCAATTCCAAAGACAAAATGCAAAAGGTACATGATGACCATGTAGCTGCGATTTCCATCGCCAGCCTGAGCGCCATACCGCTTGCGGCCAGCACACCGCCTGCCAGGGTAAAAGTGGCTACTGCCCCGGAACAGCCATTGCCTTCTGCCACCTCAGCACCAACGAGAGAAACACCATGACCGAAGATGCACAAATCCTGATCGCCCGTTTGCTGGCGCACCAGACCCTGCGCCGCGAAGACAAACTGGTCAAACGCGCGCTGTCAGATGAAATATTCCGCACAGAAATCGACACCCGCCTGAAAGCCTGTGGCATGAAGTTTGTCGATAACGTGTATGCCGACTATGTCACCCTGGCGCTGACACGCGATAGTGAATCCAAAGTATTCGGTACCAAGGAAACCTGGCAAAACAATAATTTTGGCCTGGCACGTGACGGTGTGGCCTTGCTGGTGGTGTTGTGGTCGCTGATTATCCTGCCCAAGCGTGAACGCCAGGAAGCCCATCAACTGGCTGAAGAAAACCAGAATGATATGTTCGGTAAAGATAAACCGATGCCGCGCGCAGAAGATACCTCGATAGGTATTTCTTACCGCGCCCTGCTGGCTGACTTTGGTGAAAAGCTGGGCAAGAAAACCCGTATGGACATGAACCTGGGTCAGTTGGCACGTGTCGGTTTTATCGAACGCAAGGCAGACCTGATTCTGGAAGGCCCGCTGCTGGATTTGCTGATGGATACTGATACCCTGAAAGACCGCATCATCAATGGCGCGCTGTCGGACATCTTCCAGATCCCGGCACCGCGTACACCGGCCATCATCGAACCTGCAGAAGCCATACACGCTGTCGCAGCAAGCGAAGCCGATGCAGTAGAAACTGCCACTGATGCAGAAGCTGATGCCAAAGATGACGCCACAGCCGATACCATTGCAGACAGCAATGCTGATCTCAACACCCATACCGGAAAAGAATAAGAACCATGTTTCATATCAAATCGCTGGAACTTGTGCATTGGGATTATTGGCAACGCATCAAGAACATCCCGCTGGATGCCAAGATCATCACCATCGCCGGGCAAAATGGCTCGGGTAAAACCACGCTGCTGGATGCCTTGCGCACCCTGTTTGGCCTGGAATGTTCGATGGGGCGTTCGTATAAACATTATGCCCGCCACTCTGGCCAGCAAACGGCATGGATACGTGCAGTGGTCGATAACAGTGCCGTCGGGCCGCAGATTTCCAACCGGCCTTTCCGCATGTCTGGCCTGTATGAAGATGAAGTCACGCTGTTTTGCAAGATAGAAAAAAACGGCGGCGACTGGAAGCGGCAATACCTGATGCGCAGCGGCAAAACCGAGATAGAAGAAGTGCAGGAAGCCAATGACTGGCTGGGTGTGGAAAGCTATCGCAAGCGCCTGTCACATGCCGGTTTATCGAATGCCATGGGCAAGGTGCTGGCACTGGAACAGGGCGAAACCGACAAGCTGTGTGAATACGCGCCACGCCAGTTGCTGGACCTGGTGTTCCAGGTGTTTGGCGACAAGGAAGTGCTGGACGCCTACGATGACGCGAAACGCCATCAGCGTGATACCGAAACCGAATTGCAGCGTTTTGAAACCGAACTCGAAGGTGCAAAAACCAATCTGGAAGGCTTGCGGCTGCGCGTTGCCAATTATCACCAGTACGAAAGCCTGAACAAGGAAAAACGCGATTTGCAGGAAGAAATACTGCCGACCCTGCAATACCATGAAGCACTGGAACAGGCAGGCAGCACCAGCCAGGCTCTGCGCGCCAGCAAACGCTTCCTGAAAACGCAAGATCATGCGCTGTCTGATCGTCGCCAGCATCTGGCGCAACAGGCGCAGCAAGTCACAGATGCCAAGCAGGCTGAAGCCGCACTGGAAACCGAAGAATCATCACTGCGTGAAAAACTGCAGCAGATCAACAGCAAACTCAAGCCACAAGAAAGCCTGCTGGAACAAAAAGCCCGTTTGCAAAAACTGGCCGCTGAAGCTGACGCCGATGTCGCCAATATCGCCGACGATCTGGAGAAAAAAGAAGCCGAGCTGTCACGCCAAAAACTGGAACGTGATGCGCTGACCCAGCGTATTGCCGGTGAGATGGAAACCATCGCTGCCCTGCAAGGCAAGTCTGCCCTGCCAGACCCGGAAAACGTGCGCCAGATGCGCCGTGCGCTGACAGATGCAAATATCCCGCATTGCATGTTGCCAGAGATCGTCGAAGTCACTGACCCCAAATGGCAGGCGGCGGTAGAAGGCGTGTTGCGTGGCTATACTTCAGTCATCCTGCTGGACAAGGCGACTGATGCAGCAGCCGCTTACCGCATCGGTGAAAAGCAGCGCTACAGCCACTTCATCGTGCCAGACCGCATCAGCGCGCCCGTGGTCAAAGACCAGAGCCTGCTGTCTGTCGTCAACTTCACTGGCCAGGCACCGGGCTGGCTGATCGAGCAATTGCAGCGCATCGATACGGTAGGCTCGATTGAGCTGGGTATGAAGTTGTCGAAGAACCAGGAATGGATTACACCTGACGCCTATCATTTCGAGCGTCGTGGTGGCCGTTCCCTATTTGTCGAAGTATCGCGCTATCGCTTTGGTAATGCTGGCCGCACCCAGCGCCTGGAAGCCTTGCTGAAATCATTGCCTCGCCTGCAATCACAGGAAGATGTGCTGACCATGCAAATCAGCAAACTGGCAGGTGAAATCAGCGCCTACAAAGCGCGTCTGGCAGGTGTCGATGCTGCCAAGGAACTGAGTGCCCGTCATGCCGAATTTGAAGAAGCCAGCCGCAATACCCAGCCACTGAAACAACAGCGTATGGAAGTCGGTGGCCGTCTGGGTGAAATCGCGCCTTTGCTGAAAGCCGCCACCGAACAACGTTCCGTAGCCCATCTGAAATGGGAGCAGGCCAAAGCCGCAATTGCCGATGCTGAAGCCCAGCTACGTGCATCAGAAAAACGCCATGCCGATGAGCGCAAAGCCCAGTTTGAAACGCTGCGCGCCATGCGCGATACCTGGCATACCCTGCCGCACAACTGGAAGCGTGCCTCGCACCGCAAGGAACTGGTGGCCGAGCATGAAAATGTCCACCAGATCGAACTGCGCATACGCAGCCTGACGAATAACCTGGGGCGTGATGACTGGGAAACTGATTCCACCGTGGTCGATCAGTACACCCGCCTGAATGCCCTGCTGCAAGGCCGCCAGGCAGAAACCGATGAACGTCGCTACCAGAATAACCGGGCCATAGAAGCCACGGTGAATGCCCGTGCTGCGTATATGGACAGGCTGCGCTTCACGATCAAGTCGTACAGCAAGAACATCAAGCAACTGGGTGAGCTGGCAGGCATAGAAGTGCACACCGATCCAGTCAAGCTGGAGAATGACGACATACAACTGGCCCAGGCTGGCTTGCACGTGCGCTTCAAGTTTGATGGCAAAGGCCCGATAGGCATGAATGATGGTGAAGCATCCGGTGGCCAGCAAGTCATGAAGTCACTGATCTTGCTGATAGGCTTGCTGAAATCTGACGATGGCTCTGGTGGCTTTGTCTTCATCGATGAACCCTTCGCCCATCTGGATATACGCAATATTCAACTGGTCGGTGAGTTCCTGAAAAATACAGATGCCCAGTACCTGATGACCACACCGCTGACACACAATACCGACGTCTACGACCCGTCTGAACTGACGCTGATCACCAGCAAGAAGAAAAAGGATACCGAATGGGCGCAGCCTATTTTTGTCTTGCAGAGAAAAGTGGATAAGTCGGCGCATAAGAAAGCTTGATCTGTCATATCCTTTGGGGACTGTCCTCGATTAACAGACGTTCAATTTTCTCGATATTCGGATATGGCTCGCCTTCATCAAGCGAGCCATAAGTGAGCCATAGTGAGCCATACCTAAGCGCGTTTTTTACCGCTGGAACCCAACCCTGATTATGCGCATGATCAAGCAACAGGGCCACGCCATTTAGTCATGATATTGATAGCAGTCTGGATGTCCCCCATGGTGTTGTAAATATGTGGGCACAGCCTGACTCTGGTTTCACTATGACGATCTGTTGATGGAGAAAATGAAGCCGCAATACCTTGCTCGTAAAGCTCGTCGCTGAGTTTTTTGATTTGCCGCCCTGGCGGCACCTCAACCCACACCACACCCAGGCTCATGTCAGAGTTATCCGGGGTAGTGACTTTCCATTTCTTTTCTTTCAGGCCAGTCATCAGTGCATCCGCCAGCTGTTTTACCCGTCTGTATGCGCGTGGGTATCCTATGTTCTTCCACATTAATTCTGTCCAGTACAAGGTGATGATGTTGACGTCATCGCGCTGGCCCAGCAGTTCAAAGCGCTCAGCAGTGTGAGGCAACTCGTTCCATTTCAGTATGTCTATCTTGTAGTCATAGGCAAAGATATTGGGTTCAAAATTTTTTGCCTTGGTCGGATCCACATACAGGATGCCGGTTTCTTTCGGCCCCAGAAACCATTTATGACAGCTGGATACGAAGCTATGACAGAAGGGTTTGGAAAAGTCGAGTTGGCGTGCGCCAAAAGCCATGGTGCCATCTATGTGTATATGGCAGTTGTGCAGCGCTGTATTGTTCTGTACATGGTTCCAGATACGCTGTATCGCCACTTCAGGGATACGCATCCCGTTGCCATTGGATGTTTCAGAGAAAGAAACGAAGCGGGTACGTGCATTAATATGCTTGATGAAATGCTCCGCCACCTGCTCTGGCGCTATCTTGTCAGGCAAGCTGACCATGTGGATATTAAACACATGCCCGTCCCCGCCTGAAGCGTGAGTGGGTTCCTTTACTATTCTGCCGCCACGCAATTGCCAAGCAGCAAGATTGGTTGGATGATTCTGGTCCCACAAGACGATATTGTCTATTGCGCTGTCATTACCCAGCTTGTTCCAATTACGGTAGCCGCCATTAATGGCATTGTTGGCTTCACTGGCATTGCGAACGATGGCAAGGTTTTTGGCATCCTTGATACCAAGGCTATCAGCCAGTGCTTTACGGGTCTGTTCAAACTGCCGGGCACGCAGGCCACCGCGCATCCGGGTCTGTTGCGCGACATTGCGGTTGAGTTCAAACCTCAGATTACTGGCAGCAATCAACAGGTGACGTGGCTCAGGGCAAAGATTGGCGGCATTCATCGGCACCTTGACAGGGCCGAAGCTTTCATCGACGAAATCAAACTGTCGCTGGAATTCTTTCCAGTATTCGTCATCATCGGTATCTTCTGCGCGCAGTAGTGCATAAAACTGATCAAGCTCGGCATAGACTTTTGCATAGCAATCGTGGGATATAAAGCCTGCGTCCAGCAATGGCTCCAGCGAGGATTGCAGTTGCAACTGGCAATCTTGCTGTGTAAAAGTGCTGTGTGTTTGTGTACTCATAATGTGCCCCCATTAAGGAATTTTCTTGAAATAGCCAGATATAGAATCGCCTATAATGCGTCAGAGCATCTTGCCCAAAGCCGGACCGAAAAAACGGCGTGAGCACTTGATGACGCAGGGTGAATAGTAGAACCGGCGCCTTCCCTTGCCATGTGACCGGGACCAAAGTCCTGCTTTAGGTGGCGCAAGGAGTCCTTGCCTTATGATGAAAACTGAACTGGCCCGGAATGAAAAGCATGCATTTGTTGCCTGTGCGCCAGAGCACTTTGTAGGTCTTCATGAAAGCCTGCCATGCCTTACAAAATCCTGATCGTTGATGACCATGCCCTGGTGCGCGCAGGTCTGGCCATGCTGGTCTCGGCCCTGCCTGGCGGTGCCAGTATCTTCATGGCGGGCACGGCTACCGAAGCACTGGAACAGGCCGAATACCATGCACCGCTGGACGTGGTCCTGCTCGACTGTGGCCTGCCCGATGCCGACGGTGGCAGCCTGATTCGCGCCCTGTCGCAACGCAGTGGCCGCGCCCCCGTGGTCGTGGTATCAGCCGATGAATCCGATGCCACCATACAGCGTGTGATGACGCTGGGTGCAGCAGCTTTCGTGCCAAAAAGCAGGACTTCGTCCGAGGTGATCAATGCCATCAAGCTGGCACTGACTGGCGGTGCACCGGCTAGCGCCCGCCAGGTTGGCGCAGACACATCAGCAGCATTAAGCCAGCTAACGGCAAGGCAACTCGACGTACTGCTGATGCTGGAAAAAGGAATGACAAACCGCGATATCGCCCTGCAATTGGGCCTGGCAGAAAAAACCGTCAAGAATCACGTGACAGCCCTCCTCAACGGCCTGGGTGTGGTCAATCGCTTGCAAGCCATACGGCGGGCACGCGATCTGGGCCTGTTGAAGTAAGCGGCCGCTCATGAGCACCGCCATCAGCGCCACGCCAAGGCTGCCACCAGGCAGTGTGAGAAAGGCCTTGCATGCCCATGCTGCCCCCAGCATCAACTGGCTCATGGGCTGCAACTGGGTCACCATGATGCTGATGAGCCTGACCATCAGCCTGATGCTGCCCTCGCAGCAAAGCCTGGCATGGCAATGGGCGGCGACTGGCTCGGCTTACTCGCTGCTTTTCCTGCTGGTGCGACGCCGCTATGCTGCTGCCGGTTATCGGGTACTGGAACGCATTTACGCGCTCTCTGTCTGCGGTTTCAGTTTGCTGTGGGTAGCTGTGCCTGTGCTGTTTTTTGATCCGCAAAATTTTGCTTTTTCGATGTTCATGCTGACCATTTTTGGCGGCCTGGCGGCAGCTTCTGTACCTATCCTGTCGGCATCACTGCCTTTGTACTGGCTTTGGATCACCCCGCCCTTCCTGACCCAGATCAGTCTGTATTGGCTGCGCGGGGGCGGGCCCTATTACTGGGGGATAGGTTTTGGCATGCTGATTTTATTGATGAGCCAACTGGTATTTGCTCGCAACCACCATAAAACCATCATTGCTTCCATCCGCCTGGGTTTGCAAAATACCTTGCTGGTGCAGCAACTGGAAGAAAAGACAGCGTTGGCCATATCGGCCAATATGGCCAAGACCCGATTTTTGGCAGCGGCCAGTCATGACCTGCGCCAGCCGGTATATGCATTGAGTCTGTTCCTTGATGCGCTGGCAAGCTCTGGCCTCAATACCAGGCAGGCCACCATGGTGCAGCATGCCAGTGCAGCCAATCTTGCCGCCAGTGAAATGCTGCAAACCCTGCTTGATTTTTCACGCATAGAAGCGGGTGTCCTGAATCCCCAGCAAAGACGGATGGACTTGATGAGCATACTGGATAAACTGGGTGAAGAATTTGGCCCGCAAGCCTACAAGAAAAACCTGCTCTACCGCAGTCGGTCCAGCGACATCTGGATAGAAAGCGATCCGCAACTGATCGCACTGGTCATGCGCAACCTGGTCAGCAATGCCTTGCGTTACACGCACAGCGGTGGCGTACTGGTCGCTGCACGCCGCAGGCAACAGCATGTCCTGCTGCAAGTGTGGGACACGGGCATAGGTATAGCAGCGGATAAGCATGAAGAAATCTTTCGAGAGTTTCATCAATTGGGGAATGTGGAAAGGGATCACCGCAAGGGTCTGGGCATGGGGCTTGCCATAGCCGAGGGCCTGGCCCGCAATCTGGGAGCCAGCATAGAAGTCGCCTCCCGGCCCGGCAAGGGCTCAGTGTTTTCGCTGGTGCTGCCGCTGCAAGGCATGCGCAAGATGGAACGTCATGCCAGCCCGGATGATCAGACCTGCATCGATGCCGATACCGAGCCAGACTGCTTGCTCTTGCAAGGCATTGCCGTGCTGGTGGTAGACGATGATGAAGCCGTCAGAGCCGGCCTGCATGCCGTATTGCAAAGCTGGGGTTGCCAGGTCAGCCTGGCGGAGGACATGCAAGCCGCTCTGACAAGAACCGCAGAAAAGCTGCCTGATGTCTTGCTCACCGACTATCGCCTGCGCGGCGGCGTCACCGGCGGTGACATCATCCGTGCCGTACGCCAGGCTATCAGCCACAATACGCCAGACAAAAAACTGGTCTTGCCAGCCATCATCGTCACTGGCGACACCCATCCAGAACGCCTGCGCGAAGCCCAGGGGCATGCCGCCCTCTTATTGCACAAACCGCTTGCTGCCAATGCCCTCAAAGCAGCCCTGGTACAGGCCCTGGCGAGTGATGCATCTGCTTGAGTCGAATTCATTTATATACATCTCGACAGCATCTCGACAGCATCTCGATCACTGCCTTGACTTGGTTCTGGTCTAGCTAGCATGCACCTCTTCAGGAATTATGACTTGGTCCCATTTTTGATCATCTATGACGCACTGTTGTCGTGCTAGGGCACGCTCTTTACCGATCTACACAGCACTCATCGCTGGATTCAGTTCTTGGCAAATAGATACACATGGGCAGCGCATAGTAATATTTGAAAAACAGCGGCCTTATTTCTCCCATCCCGGCAATATCGCCTGTTGTTTGGAAGAAAAACCATGTAAAGTCACTCGATGTTACAGACTAGACAGGCCTGCGATAGAAAGAACAACCAAACTCAAGGCGCGTATGAAAAAAAACAGCAAGGCAGCATGGTCTGAAAATCCAAAGCAAAACAGCATATTGGCAGCACTACCGGCGGCAGATTTTGAACGCATATTGCCCGATCTGGAATTGGTTCCTCTTCCTTTAAAGTGGACCATGCTGGAATCTGGTGACCATGTACACTTTTTATATTTTCCTATCTCTGGCATCGTTTCGCTGATCTACGCGCTGGAAGATGGTTCATCCAGTGAAGTGGCACTGGTAGGCAACGAAGGCATGGTGGGTATTTCCATTTTCATGGGTGGCGATAGCATGCCATCCAGCACGGAAGTCCAAAGCACGGGCAAGGCATACAAGCTCAGCAGAAAGATCATGAAAAGAGAATTTGCCCTGGGTGGCAAGTTGCAGCAGTACGCTTTGCTGTATACGCAGGCGCTGATTTGTCAGACCTCACAAACCGCCGTTTGCAATCAGCACCATTTATTGGATCAGCAACTGTGCCGCTGGCTGTTGATGAGTATGGACAGATTGCATTCGGAAGATATCGTGATCACCCAGGAAATGATTTCCCATTTATTGGGAGTACGTCGCGAGAGCGTGACGCAAGCAATTGGCCTATTGCAAAAGGATGGATTGATTGCCGTCAGGCGTGGTCATATCAAAGTGATGGACCGGCCTGCAATGGAAGCCCGCGTCTGTGAATGCTATGAAGTGGTCCGCAAAGAATACCAGCGCCTGCTACCACCCGTTCCTGACGCTGAGCCAACAGTATGACGCATAAGAACCTGTTTAAGATCTTAAGCGCGGGCGTAATCGGAGTCCACGCGGGGCTCATGTGCTGCTCAAAATGCTCATGTACTAGTGTACATTCCGCTTTTTGCGCTGCGTTTTTGTTACCTTTACTCCCGCTGACGCTCGCTACAGATCGTAAACAGGTTCTAAGAGGTACTGAAAATATAGTTTTGCCAGTACGATGGCGCTACATTAAAATCTGTATCAGTCAATCCGATAATCCAGGCTACACCATCTATGTTAATCAACTGTGTCACTTACCAGGAAGGTCGCAAACTGTCCGATATATCCGTGGCAGAAATCAGCGACTATGTACAGCATAAGGACCAGTTCGTCTGGGTAGCCTTGCGGGATGCCTCGGATGAAGAATTGCAGGAAATGCAGGTCGAATTTGACTTGCATGAACTGGCCGTCGAAGATGCGCGGCACGGTTATCAAAGGCCGAAGATAGAAGAATACGGGGATTCCCTGTTCGCTGTCATCCACACTGTGGAAATGATCAACGGTGAGTTGCACATCGGTGAACTGAATCTCTTCGTTGGTGAAAATTATGTACTGTCCGTGCGTAACCGCTGCCAACAGAATTTTCTGGGGGTACGCCAACGCTGTGAGCGTGAACCACATCTGCTCAAGCATGGTTCTTCCTTCGTCTTTTATGCCTTGATTGATGCCGTTGTTGACCGCTACTTTCCGGTAGTTGAAGCCCTGGAAAACGAGTTGGAACTGATAGAAGAACAGATCTTCACCAAAGGCAGTGAACGTGCCAATATCCAGCGCCTGTACCAGTTGAAACGCAAGATCATGGTGATCAAACATGCGGTGACGCCATTAATGGAAGCCAGCAGCAAGCTGTTTGGTGGCCGTGTGCCGGGTCTTTGCATGAACACCCAGGAATATTTCCGCGACGTGTATGACCATCTGTACCGCCTGAATACATCCATAGAAACCATACGCGACACTATCAGCACGGCAATACAGGTGAATCTGTCCATGGTTGCCATTGATGAAAGTGAAGTCAATAAGCGTCTGGCTGCGTGGGCTGCGATTTTTGCGGTTGCCACTGCGTTTGCTGGCATCTGGGGCATGAACTTCAAGGCCATGCCCGAGCTGGAATGGCATTACGGCTATCCTATGGCGCTGTTTGTCATGTTTGGTGTATGCGGCTATTTATACTATCGCTTCCGCAAGACGGGCTGGTTATAGACGTTGCATTAATCATCAGAACGTGTTTACGATCTGTAGCGAGCGAACGTCAGCGGGATGAAGAGCAGCGCAAAAAGCGGAATGTACACTAAGACCATGAGCATTTTGAGCAGCGCATGAGTCCCGATCACGCTCGCGCAGTAAGATCGCAAACAGGTTCTTACACTATTTCTGGAAAATCAGGTACAGTAGCTTTGCTAAAATTACATGCTTTCGCGATCTTGAGTCTCAAAGGAGAAAACAAATGGGTGCATGGTCACATGAATCATTTGGTAATGACACAGCCTGCGACTGGCTGTATGGCCTGGAAGAGGAAGATGATCCGGGATTGATAGAAGATACCCTGGATACGGTATTGTCTGCCGGTGACGAGGAGGTTGATGCCGGAGATGCCTCCGAAGCCATCGCTGCAGCCGAAGCCGTAGCACGCCTGCAAGGCCATTTCGGCTTGCGCGATGTGTATTCAGAATCGCTGGATGAATGGGTAAGCAAGGCAAAACTGAAAGTCTCAAAAGCCCTGGCAGAAAAAGCCGTGAAAGCGCTGGACCGCATCGTCACCGCTCCTTCCGAACTAAAAGAGCTATGGGAAGACAGCAACAACTATAAGGATTGGCTGGCTGCCGTAAAGGAATTACGCGGGCGTATCAAGGTATGAAGTAATCCCGGCCACAGTCGCTTTACAGTAAAAGCAAACGCATCGCATCCACGACGCGTTTGCTTTTTTTTGCGGTGCGATATGACTTCAGGAATTTTTTCAGAGCAAATTTCAAGTTATCAGAAATATCACTTAAAATACCTTGGTCCGACTTACTGTTGATTGCATTCCTATGCATGGGTTGTTCTAGAGGTCTGAATACACGCCAGAAAATCTGCATGGTCGCAGTCCTTATACTGGCAAGTACCATTTGCAATTCTGGCGTACCAAATTCAAACACGCTGTACTGTGGCGTTTCAAGCAATAAAAAAATCAGCGGACTTGGGGAAAACTTCGTTGTCATGCACAATCACGATACTTTGAGGAGAGAAGCGGCATGAGTATGGAAATAGAAATCGCCACAGATGTCATAGCAGAGGCACTGGTGGTCAATGAAGTGGAAAAAACAGCCGGCACTTCCCATGCTAGCCATGCACATGGCAGTTGTGCCAATTGCGGCACCAGCCTGACAGGTGCCTATTGTCACGCCTGCGGACAAGCTGCCCACATCCACCGTTCGCTCTTGCATATGGCCGAAGAATTATTGCATGGCTTGTTCCATTTCGAAACCAAGGCATGGCGCACCATACCGGCACTAATCTTCAAGCCAGGACAATTGACGCGCAATTATATTCAGGGACAACGCACCCGCTATGTTTCACCACTGGCGCTGTTTTTGTTTTTGATCTTCGTGATGTTCTTTGTGTTGTCATTGACAGCCAGTAACCCGGTCGACAGCATTTCAGACAAGCCGCAGACTAAAACCGGAATCACCAAGGCATTACAGAAAAATCGCGAGGCAATGGCGACACTGGAAGCAGCGAAGGCTTTGCTGCCCGCTGGCGACGACGGGCGGGAAGACATGAATGATGGAATCAAAGATCTGGCTAGCGATATCGCGGAACTGGAAGCATCCCTGAAACGACTTGAGAGCAAAGAAAACAAAGACCAGGTACCTGCATCGTCCGCTATTTCAGCAGCCAGCGAAGAAAGCAATACCACGCCAGACGTGAATAAAAAGGGTGACAAGGTCAATGACGTCCTCAAGAAAATCGACCGCAAAATCGCCGAAGGAAAGTCTTCGTCGATTATTCCAGGCATAGAAAAACAGATCCAGCATGCGATCAAAAACCCTGAGCTGACCGTCTACAAGATGAAAAGCAATGCATCAAAATTCGCTTTCATGCTGATGCCGATTTCACTGCCCTTCTTGTGGCTGCTATTTATTTTCAAACGTAAATATGTGATGTTTGATCATGCCGTGTTTTCTTTGTATTCATTGTGTTTCATGAGTATATTGCTGATGAGCGTGGCCATCTTGGCTAAATTCGGCTTTGGCATGATCGGTGCCTTGGTATTTGTCTTTGTGCCGCCCCTACATATGTTCAGCCAGCTTAAACATGCCTATCAACTGGGCACGGGGGCCAGCCTGTGGCGCACTGTCGCGCTGTTATTTGTTGCCTTATGCTCGCTGTGCATCTATGCAGTACTGGTATTGACGATGAGTGTTTAATACGCAGGCTGTCAGGCTTCCCATTTGATCTGGTTGCGGCCGTTGCTTTTTGCCTGGTACAAGGCTTTGTCGGATCGTTCCAGCAAGCGGCCAAGACGGTCATCTTCGGTTCTATAGGTGGCGATACCTATACTGACTGTCAACAGAATGAAGTCACCCGATGCCGATGTCAGCACCAGCGACTGCACATTGCTGCGTATGCGTTCGGCCACCAGCATGGCTTCGCTGCGGCTGGCCTGTTGCAGGATGACACAAAATTCTTCGCCTCCCAGCCTGCCGAACAGGTCAGACTCGCGCAATTCCACCTTGACGGTTTCAGCAAAGCGCAGCAAAACCTGGTCACCACACTGATGTCCGTACTGGTCGTTGATGTTCTTGAAAAAATCCAGGTCCAGCATCAGCAAGGTCATTTGTGTCTGGTAACGCTGGCAACTTTTGAAGGTATGCTCGGCATACTCAAGAAAGGCACGCCGGTTGGCAATGCCAGTCAGCGAATCTGTCGTGGCCAGTCGCTGCAGTTCACGTTCCAGCATTTTGCGCTGAGTAACGTCACGGCATATACCTTCAATGCCGGAAAACTCTCCTTCATCACCATAGAGCGCCTGACTACTGATGGAGATGTCTATCAATGTGCCATCCTTGCGCAGCATGCGTCCAGGAAAATCGGTCACCATGCCGAATTCCAGTATTGCCTTCATGAAGGTATCGCGGTCGGTTGTGGCTGGATAAAAGGCTTCCACCTCGTGTCCTTCTATCTCTTCCGGCTCATAGCCCAGTACCTTGCGTATGGCAGGACTGACTTTCTGGACTATGCCCCTGACATCGGTGCGGTAGTAGACATCTTGCATATTTTCAAACAAACGCCGGAAATTGAATTCGCTCAGGCGCAACTGTTCTTCCATCTCATTGTGTTCGGTGACATCCATGCCGCTGATCATGACGGCTTCCTGGCCGTCATAATGAATGGCGCGGCTGCTGACCAGCAGCATGCGGTAATTGTCCTTGCTGGTATGTATGCGAAACTTGCTGGGTGCATTGGTCCAGGCCTCGCCCTGTTTCCTCAGGCGTCCCTGAGAGCGCGGCTGGTCCAGCGGATGAATAAAGTCATTGATGGAGCGACCTAACAAACTCTGTTCATCGCTGGCTTCAAGTAAAGACACCGCTGCCTGATTGAGTTTCACCAGCTTGTCATTAATGATGACTACAATGGCAGTCGGCGTGATGTCAAACAGGTAGGTGTCGGAAGTATCGTCGCTCAAGAATTACTCGATTTCTGGCAATGTTAAAGCTTTACAAAATCAAGCTTGCAAATTCATTTTACCGCCAGGTAACTGGGTGTAAAGTAATAAAATACAAATCTTGATTGAATGTTTTTGCTTCGCAACACAAATAGCTGTCGCTATGGCAATTCCAGACTGTATTGTCATTGCTGGATTTGCGCTGACGCAAGATAGTGTTAGCCAGTCAGTAGCTTTGCTTTCGCGACCATTGCATAGTGTACGCTGTAGCCAACCGCCCCTGCCATGCCGACCAGAACCATAGTCGGTTTTTTTTTGCCAATTTACTTGCTCTGACATGTTTCATTGACTCGTTTTGCAAGACATTTTTTGATTCATTTTGCAATTCATTTTGTAACCCACCAGGAAGCTATCTCATCGATCATGAAGACACTATTGCCAGCCGCCTTGCGCGCCACGCATCCCATGCGTAGATTATTTTTACTGACTTGCCTTGCTGCCTCCAGCACCCTGTGTGCCGCGCCGATGTATGCAGTTGAAAAGCCGGCCCAACCAAAACTGGTGGTGGTGCTGGTAGTTGATGGCTTGCCACAAGAACAAGTGGTGCGTTACCGTGAACAATTCGGCCAGGGCGGCTTTCGCCGTCTGCTGGAGCAGGGCGCCTGGTTCAGCGATGCCCATCAGGCTCATGGCGTCACGGTCACCGCAGTCGGGCACTCGGCCGTGCTGACAGGTGCCTATCCCTACCAGCATGGCATCATTGCCAACACCTGGACAGACCCAGTAACGCTGGCATCCGTCTACTGCACTGAAGATACGGCATACACGTATATAGGTGAAGAAACCAAGGCCAGTGACGGTACCTCCCCTGCCAATCTGCGTGTCAGCACACTGGGCGATGAATTGCGTTATGCCAGCGGTGAACGTAGTAAAGTCATCACCGTATCCGGCAAGGACAGGGGTGCGATCCTGTTGGCAGGCAAGACCGGCACGGCCTATATGTATATGGGAAAAACCGGTAATTTTGCCAGCTCCACCTATTACATGAAAAACCATCCTGAATGGGTACAGCAATACCAGGCGGGCAAGCCACAAGACCGTTTCTACGGCAAGGAATGGCGTCCTTTGCTGGCAGATGCTGCCTATGCCAATGACGCCAACGACAATCTGTTAAGTGATGCAGATGCCGAGGACAAGCGTTTCCCTTTCACTTACACCAGCAAATCAGGCAAACCCGATGCCGACTATTACGGCAAGCTGAACACAAGTCCTTTCCTGGATGAAATGACCCTGGATTTTGCCCGCGCCGCCGTAGAAGGTGAAAAACTGGGACAGAACAGTGCCGGTGTGCCTGACGTATTGGGTATCAGCCTGTCCAGCCATGATTATGTGAACCACAGCTTTGGTCCGGAAAGCCGCATGTCACATGACCACCTGCAAAGGCTGGATCGCTTGCTGGCAGGTTTTTTCAGTTACCTGGATAAACGAGTAGGTCTGGCCAACACCATGGTGGTGCTGACGGCTGACCATGGTTTCCCCAACGTGCCTGAATTCTCACAAGCGATCAAGCGTGATGCGCAAAGACTGGATGGCAAGAAAATATTGGAAGCCATGAACAAGCATTTGTCCGAGAAATTTGGCCAGGACAAACTGGCGACGACCTGGAGCAATCCCAGCATCCTGCTCGACTACAAACTGATTGACCAAAAAGGCTTGAAACGTGAAGAAGTAGAAACCGCAGCCGCCAGATTTGCTGTGACCGTACCCGGCATCGCCAACAGCTTTACCCGCACCCAGTTTGAAAACGGTACCCTGCCCCAAAACAGGCTGAGCACACTGATGCAAAGGGCCTGGAACAGGCAGCGTTCTGGCGACATCATGCTGGTCACCAAACCTTACTGGTATTTTGGTAGCGGCGCACATGGCACTTCACATGGTTCGCCGTACAGCTATGACACCAATGTGCCGCTGGTCTTCATGGGCAAACCATGGTTCAAACCGGGCGCTTATGGTCAATATGCAGAAGTCATGGACATTGCCCCTACTCTGGCGCATTTGTTGAGAGTACGTCCGCCTTCAGGTTCAGAAGGCCGGGTACTGACAGAAACCCTGCGTTAAGACTGTCAACGCAACCGGGTTGCCCATAGAAAAAGCCGCATGATTATTGATCATGCGGCTTTTTCCTGACCGGGCTAGCCGGAGTACGGCATCAACCAGCTTGTCGATAATTATTTTGCATCTTGTAGCCCCTTGCATACAGGGCAAACAGGAAAGCCGCCAACAAGGCAAAGCCAGCAAAAAAGAACATCTGGAAGGCGGTAACACTCATGCCCGTGCTCTTGATCTGTTCGGTCACGGCATCACTCTTGACGCTGGAATTGGCCAGCAAGACCCACAGGTTACCTATCGTCACTGACAGATTCCAGAAGCTCATGATGACACCCTTCATCGCCAGCGGTGCCTGGCTATACGCAAATTCAAGACCGGTGGTCGATACCAGTACCTCACCAAAAGTCAGCAAGGCATACGGCAGGATTTGCCAGGTGATTTCGATCGCATTACCGCCATCAATAGCCAATTGCATGAAGCCGACGACGATCCAGGCCAGGCCGGAAAACGCAATCCCCAGGCCCATGCGACGCAAGGCCGTCAGTTCCATACCCCTGAGTTTCAGCAGCGGGTACAGCACCAGATTATTGAATGGAATCAGCAACATCACCAGCAAGGGATTCAGGGCCTGCATCTGTGCCGGTTCAAACCATTCCGGCTTGGTCATTTTGTCTGCCTGCAATACCCAGGTTGAGGCCTTTTGATCAAACAGGGACCAGAAGGGTGTCACCAGGGCAAACACCACCAGTATGCGCAATACAGAACGTACCCCATCGACCGCATGATCCGGATGGATGCCACGTGCGCGCTCCAGTTGCATCCACGCACCCATGCCACCAAAACCGAGTACCAGCACCAGCGCCAGGCACAAAGCAGCAACGATGCCGACTTTAGGAATCAGGAACAGGGAGCCGACTGCCAGCAAGGCACCCAGCACGGCCATGTAATAACCGCTCTTTGCCTGACCCGGCACATCGGTGGTCAAGGCAGTACGCACGACATTCAGGAAAGAATGTGGATCACGCGGTGCCGGTTTTACATGCACATACCTGTTGCGGCCAGACCAGAAAATTATGGTAGCAATCAACATCAGCAAGCCGGGGATACCGAACGCAATACTGGCACCCAGTTTCTTGAGGAAGATAGGCATCAGCAAAGAGGCAAAGAAAGAACCGAAGTTGATGATCCAGTAGAAACCGTCAAATACCTTTTGCGCCAGCGACCGGTTGGACTGGTCAAACTGATCACCGACAAAGGACGTCACCAGCGGTTTGATACCGCCCGACCCCAGTGCGATCAGGAAGAGTCCTGTATAAAAACCGTTCCGATTATCGTCAAAGATCGCCAAACAGGCATGGCCACCGCAATACACCAGGCTCAGCCAGAACACCGTATTGTATTTGCCAAAGAAACGGTCAGCCAGCCAACCACCCAGCAATGGGAAAAAATAGACGCCGATGACAAAGGTATGAAAAACTTCTTTTGCCATACCGGCACGCATGTTTTCCGGCATGGACAACAGCAGGCTGGTAATCAGAAATGGGGTCAGAATATTCCGCATGCCATAAAAGCTGAAACGTTCACAGCCTTCGTTAGCAATAATATACGGTATCTGTTTTGGCATGCGCGCCTGGTCGGCACTGTCCATAGTCGCGGATTGAGTCATTCGTCTCTCCTGTTCAATTGTTTTTATCACACCATGACAAACCGCCTTTTTTAAAGGCTGGATTTATTTGCGATGGAAAGTAGACAGGTTTTGCTGGCTGTTCATGTGACGATCAACCAGAAAAACAGTGGGCGAAGTATCCGTATTTGCGAGGATGCCGTCAAGCCTGAAAATGGGATGAAATCAGGAAGCATGTTGCGCACCACCCGGCGTCCTTTTCAGCAGAAGAAAAATGATGGCAGATAGCTATTGAAATAGCTAAGCCGCAGAATGGTCAATCGGGTGAAAACTCGCACAGATACTGATGCTGCGGCACGCAAAATGCGAAAAACTTATGGATGTAAAACAATATGGTTGTGTATGGTTTTTGCCAAACAATTTAAATCTTTAAAAAATTTTGCCATGCGATTTTGGAATTGCTAAAAAATACCCACCAGCAAGATGGGTATTTACTTCAGGCAATCCACGCGGCAACTATGCCGTTGCCGGGCGTCCGTTCATTAAACGCCAGGCCTTGAAAGGCAGACGGTAAATAAACCGTATCATCAGCAAGGTCAGTAAAGCCTCGATGAAGGTCAGCACGAAGGCAAACAGGCTATTCCAGCGCGTTTCGCGGCGACGGAATTTTGCCATCATGCGGTCAAAGCTGATTTCTATGCTGTCATAGAAAGTCGGCACGACCAACAAAGTCAGAAAGGTTGACGTGATGGTGCCGCCAATAATCGCAATCGCCAGTGGACGGTAGAATTCACCGCCCTCACCTAAACCAATAGCCACCGGCAGCATGCCGGCAATCAGGGCAAAGGTGGTCATCAGGATGGGGCGCAGGCGCTTGCGGCCAGCGTACATCAATGACTCTTCACGTTCAAAACCCTCTTCTTCCCGTTTGCGGGCGCAATCCAGCAAGAGAATCGCATTTTTTGCCACCAGCCCCATCAGCATGATAATGCCGATGAAGCTCATCAGGTTCAACGTACCGTTCGTTAGCAGCAAGGCCACCACCACACCAATCAAGCTCAGGGGCAGCGACAGCATGACGGCGATAGGTGCCGTGAAAGAACCAAACTGCATGACCAGGATCAGGTACATCAGGCCGATACCGGATACCAGGGCAATCGTCATTTCAGTAAACAGTTCTTTTTGCGAGCGCGCAGCGCCACCCAGTTCGATACCGAAACCGGTAGGGAAATTGATCGCCTTGGCGATCTTCAAGGCATCTGCCGTCACTTCACCAGGCGACCTGCCCTGAGCATTTGCGGACACGGCAATCATGCGCTTGCCATCGGTATGCTGAATCTTGGCCGGTCCCTTGCCCATGGTGATGGTGGCAATCTGCTCCAGTGGCACCATCTTGTCACTACCAGCCACGGCAATCGGCAGGCGTTCTATGTTTTCAGCACTGACGCGGTCTTCCGGATGCAGACGCACTGCGACATCCCGTGCTTCCCCGGTAGGGTCAACCCAGTCACCGATCTCGACACCGGCAAACGCCACGCGCAAAGCCTGCGCTGCATCATTGACTGAAATACCGAGGGAATTCGCCAGGCCACGATCCATCTCTATCTGTAATTCATCTTTCGGGTCTTGCTCGGACAAACCGACATCAACGGCACCATTGACCTTGCTGAGTTTTTCCATGAAATCATTGGCGATCTGCATCAGCTTGCGCGAATCAGGGCCAGAGAACTGTATCTGTACCGGCTTGCGGCCACCGTTTTGCAAATCGTCCTGCACAACATATTCGGCACCGATAATGCTACCGACTTTCTTGCGCAATTCGACTGCGATCTCTACCGCTGAACGCGCTCTTTCGGTGCTCTTGCCGATATCCACGTACACCCGGCCACCGGTACTGTTGATGATGCTGTTGGTGACCTTGGTTTCCTTGATGGTACGTGCCAGCTCGGCAGCCTTTTCCACTTTCAGGCGACCATATTCCAGGCTGGAACTGGATGGCGTGCGGATATCAATCATGATGGTGCCATTGTCAGCCGTCGGCAAGAAGCTGGTACCGCCTTTGCTTATGTGCAAGGCCAGTGCCCCCACAAGACTCAACGCAGCAATGATGGCCATCCAGACGCGGTGATGCAAGGCCCAGGCAATCACATTGCCGTAGCGGTCGGCCTGATGATCAAACCAGGTATTGAATTTAGCCAATATCCGGCTGATGCCACGTTTGGGCTCCAGATGATGCCCAATCGGGTCGCCCCAATAAGCCGACAACATCGGGTCCAGCGTGAACGAGATAAACAGGCTGACCAGCACCGAACTGGCCACCGTCAACGCGAAGGGCCTGAACCATTCACCCGACACACCTGGCATGAAAGCCACAGGGATAAACACGGCAATGATGGAGAAGGTCGTGGCTGCCACTGCCAGTCCGATTTCCTTGGTACCGTTGCTGGCAGCCGTGCGCCGGTCGGACCCCATTTCCATATGCCGCACGATATTTTCGCGCACCACAATCGCATCATCAATCAGTACACCGATCGCCAGCGACAAGCCCAGAAGAGTCATGAAGTTCAGCGTAAAGCCGCACAGCCAGACCGCGATAAAGGCTGCGATCACCGAGGTTGGCAAGCTCATCGCGGTAATCAGTGTGGAACGCCAGGAATTCAAAAATACATACACCACAAAAATCGTCAGCACGGCACCGAACATCAACGATTCGATCACATTATTCAGGCTGCTTTGCGCATCCTTGCCGCCATCCTGGGTGACTTCCATCTTGGTGCCAGCCGGTAAAGTCTTGTTGATGTCAGCAACCAGGGTACGCACCTTGCCGGCCACCGTGACTGTGCTGGCATCGCGTGAGCGGGTGATGGAGATACCCACATTCGGCTGGCCATTGCGTACGCTGAAGCCATTGATTTCAGCAAAGCTGTCGGCAATATCGGCCACCTGTGCCAGCCTGACCAGCTCATTACCGCGTCGCTTGATGACGATGTTCTGGAATTCGGCGGGTGATTCTATGCGTCCTATCAGGCGTATGCTTTGTTCATCCAGCCGCCCCTTGACCTTGCCCACCGGTGCCGTGGTGTTCTGGTTGCGCAAGGCGGTCACTACTTCTGCCACTGACACATTGTATTCACGCAGTTTTTGCGCACGCAACAAGACGGTCAGTTCCCGTTTCAGGGCACCGTCAACGGAAACTGTTGCGACCCCATCTATGGCACGAAATTTGTCGGACAATTCATCTTCAGCCATGCGTGAAATTTCTGCATGGGTCAAGCCATCCGAAGTCAGTGCCAGTTGCATGATGGGCTGTGCCGAGGGATCACGTCTTTCAATCACAGGCTCGCGCATTTCCACCGGCATCTTGTAGCGTATCGACGCAATCGCATTCCTGACCTCTTCCGAGGCTTCAATCATGTTCTTGTTGAAGTTGAAGACGATGGTGATGCTGGCGCTGCCTTCGTTGGCGGTGGAACGTACCTGATACACGCCGGTAATGCTTTGCAGTGATTTTTCCAGGCGGTTGATGATCTCGCGCTCCACTGTTTCCGGTGATGCACCCGGGTAGGGTATACCTATGGACAGCACTGGTTCTTCCACATCGGGAATCTGGTTAACCTTGAGTTTCTTGAGTGCCAGCAAGCCCAAACACATCAGGGTGATGATGATCACGATCATCGCCACCGGGCGCTTGATACTGAAATCGGAGAGGAACATGGCTTATTTCCCGGCTGGTGGCGTGGATGCTGTGGCTGAAGCTGACGTGGGGGCTGCGGTTGCAGCAGTTGCAGCGCTTGCAGTGGGGACATTCGAAGCAACGGATGCAATCATCTGCACCTTTTGCCCGTCTATCAGGGTGGATACCGGATTACGTACCACCTTGTCACCGTTGACCAAGCCGCTACGGACTTCAAAATCGCCACGGCGCGGATCGCGCTCACCAATGGTCAGGCTGACTTTCTTCAGCAAGCCATCCTTGACGCGCCAGGCATAGGCCTTGTCACCATCCCGCAACAGGGCGGTACTCTTGATCATCAGCGTCTGGCTGGTACCAGTCTCAACCCGCCCTTCGGCATACAGGCCAGACACGCGTGGTGGATTGCTGTCAGCAAATGCTACCAGCACTTCAACCTGTCTGGTGGTGGCATTTGCCGCCATATCGACACGCTTGACCTTGCCAGTAAAACCTTGATTACCATAACCATTGACGCGGAAGCTGACCATTTGCCCGATCTTGACATTGTTGACCTTGTCGGCAGACAGCAAACCTTCAAAACGCATGCTGGTCGGGTCTATCACTTTCACCAGTTCCTTGCCGATCTGGGCAGTATCACCGGCAGACACCTTGCGTTCGCTGACGACACCGTCAAACGGTGCCCTGACCTCGGTACGTTGCAATTGCTGCCTGGCCTGCACAGAACGCGCCTTGGCCGCGACCAGGTCACTCTGGGTATTATTGCGACGGATTTCTGCATCTTCCAGTAATTGCGTCGATGTCATGCCCGAGGCGCGCAGGGTTTTCAGGCGCTGGAACTGACGTTCTGCCTGTTCCAGTGTCTGTGCCGATGCGCGCGCTGCTTCTTCCGCCGAATTCAGACTGTCGCGGATGGAAGTATCATCCAGCCGCACCAGTAAATCACCACGTTTGACTGTCTCGCCATTTTCTTTCAGTACCTGCAAGACCACGGTCGATAATTCGGAGCGCAAATCTGCCTTGCGTTCAGGCTGTATCGAACCGGTAATCACCGGGCCGGAAGACAGGGCACTGTTTTGTATAGGCTGCAAATCCTCTTCCGTCACCAGCAAGGGTTTGTCCAATGCTTTGGCAGCTTTTGCCTGATCTGATTCTTTGCTGTCTTTATTCCCTTTGCTACAGGCACTCAAAGCCAGGGCCAGGGATAAGACAATCAGACTGGGTCGCATAAGACTGGGTCGCAGAAGACTGGGTCGCAACATGGTGAATCTCCGTATAATCATGGGAATAAGGCGGTAGGAATCTGATTTGTAACAAAAAGTTCCAATATGCTACGCAGTATCCATGAGCAGGCCATGCGATGTCAATCACGCATCACCGTCTGAATTTCCCGCAAGAAATACTTGGAACTGAGCCCGGTACTTCTTGCAATGTTGTCGCAAGTCCGGTAGGCTGCGCCCTCTTTCGCGTTCATCCTGCTGCTTATTGTGCCTGTATCTGCATCACCCGCTGCTGCACCTGTCTTACTGATCGTCACGGATGTTTTTGGTAATACCCCGGCGATTGCCAGCTTTGCACGGCAATTTCCCTTACCCTGCCTGATTGCCTCGCCGTTTAGCGGTGAAACCATACAGTACCCTGCAGAAACCCTGGCCTATCATGCGTTTATCGCCCGGGGTGGGGTTGCCGCCTATGCAGACAGGTTGTCCCAGCTTATTCAGAATCATCAGTCCAGTCTGCGGTATGCCATCGGCTTCAGTGCTGGTGCCAGTGCGCTATGGCTCAATAGCGCGAATCCTGCCATGGCAAATCTGCAACAGGCGATACTGTTTTATGGTTCACGCATACGCGATCACCGTGATATACAACCCGCCTGCCCCCTGCGCCTGATTTTTGCCGAACAGGAAGCGGCCTTTGAGCCGGCAGAACTGGTCAGTGACTTGCGTCAGCGCGGTCATGTGGCAGAATTGGTCAAAGGCAGCAAGCATGGCTTCATGAATCCCTACTCCAGCGGTTTTTGCCTGAAAACCCAGGAACACTATCTGCAAGAGTTGCTTGATCTGACACACGTCAGTGCGGCTGCCTGAATCGCTACCCATAGTTCATAGTCCATAGCCACTTGGCAAGATTGAGTTTCCACCCCTCTTCCCCTATACTGCGCAGCGCGTGACACAATCACCGCCCCACGCTTTTGCTTACACCAACCCGTGATCAAAGGTTCTTTTTATTTGCAGGCCAGTACCAAAAACTTACTCAATTTATTAACTTTTTTGCGGTACGACCGCATCTGCCTGATCAGGCAGATCGCCTGGTTAATCCGCGCGGAGCCATAAGCATGACCGCCTTTGTATTCAATGAAATCAATTTTGACGACCACGAACAAGTCGTGTTCGCATCCGATGCCAAATCCGGCCTGAAAGCCATCATCGCCGTCCACAACACCAACCTCGGCCCTGCCATGGGTGGTTGCCGCATGTGGAATTATGCAGATGAAGCAGAAGCTGTACGCGATGTCTTGCGCCTGTCGCGCGGCATGACCTACAAGAATGCAGTTGCCGGCCTACCTATCGGCGGCGGCAAGAGCGTCATCATCGCCAATCCTAAAACCGACAAGAGCCCGGCCCTGTTTGAAGCCCTGGGTGAAGCCCTGGAGCGCCTGGGCGGCCGTTATGTGACGGCAGAAGATGTCGGCACCAGCCCTGTCGATATGGCCCATGTCGCCAGCAAAACCAATTACGTTGCCGGTCTGGGTGACCGTGGTGATCCATCGCCGTTTACGGCACTGGGTTGCTTTGTCGGTGCCCAGGCTGCAGTAAAACACCATTTCAAGCGTGATAGCTTCGATGGCCTGACCGTGGCACTGCAGGGCCTGGGGCATGTCGGTTATGACTATGCACGCCAGTTGAAAGAAGCCGGTGCCAGACTCATCGTCACCGACATTGATCAGACAGCACTGCAACGCGCTCAGGAAGAACTGGGTGCAGAAGTCGTGGCCATTGATGCCATCTATGATGTGGAAGCCGATATCTATGCCCCTTGCGCCCTGGGTGCCACCCTGAACCCGGACACGCTGTCACGCCTGAAAACCAGGATCGTCGCCGGTGGTGCAAATAATCAACTGGCCACGGCCGACATGGGTGAAATCTGCCGCCAGAAAGGCATACTGTATGCACCTGACTTTGTGATCAATGCCGGTGGCATTATCAAGGTGTGCTACGAATACCTGAACACACCGGAAGACGGCATGGTTGCGCACGTACGCCGCATCGGTGACACCCTGGCAGAAATATTTGCCCGCGCCGATGCCGAAGGCTTGCCCACCAGCGTTGTTGCTGATCGTATTGCGGAAGCGAAGTTCAAGAAATAAAGCTTATCTGCTCATTGCCTGCTTACTGTCTGCTTACTGTCTGCTTGGCGAAACAAAAAACCACCTGATTGAAATCAGGTGGTTTTTTTATTTTCAGCTATGGTAGCGCCTGGTCAATAGCGATGGCCATGGCTGCCCACATACAAATAACACCACCCCGTGTATCTCTCTCAATTGCAAAGATCTGTATCTATTTCCCTTGTCTTAAACAGCTTATTCTGGTTGCTGACTCAAAAAAACGGAGCAAAGCAATGACCGCATTATCGAATAGTCGCATGCTGACCCACTACAAAGCCTGGGCAGATGACAAGATGTTTTCCATGCTGAGTGCCTTGCCAGAGGAAGAGTTATTGCGTCCCAGAGCGACGCGCTTTGGCAATATGCTGCACACCATGAATCACATCCATGTGATCGATGACGTGTTTCGTGCGCATTTACTGGGGCAGCAGCATGGCTATCAGGATCGCAATACGGCCAGCACCCCACCCTTGCATGAGCTGTGGAATGCCGTAAAAAATATGGATCAGTGGTACCGGGATTTTACGCAAGAACTTAGTGAGGCTGACCTGGAACGCGTCATCCATTTCAATTTTATCGGTGGTGGCCAGGGTGTCATGAGTTGCCAGGAAATGCTGCTGCACGTCGTCAATCATTCCACTTACCACCGCGGTTTTGTCGGCGACATGATGTACCAGGCTGGCGTCATGCCGCAATCCAGCGACCTTACCGTGTTTGTCAGGGATGTGCTGCGTGCCTGAGGATTTGCTTATTTCCTGGTAAAGCATGTAGGGACATCCGGGCGCTTGAAACCGCCGACGTTCAGGTTTACACTTGATCGCCTGTCCATCAGAACTGATCAAACCATGACCATACTCACGACTGCACGCCTGCGCCTGGAACCGTTTACTGACAGCCATTTTGAGGGCCTGTCGCGCATGAACAGTGAGCCTGAGGTCATGCGTTACATCACAGGCAAACCGGAAACACCGGAAGAAACCCTGGCGGTCATAGAACGCGTCAAGGGGCGCTGGTTAGAATTCGGCTTTTCCTGGTGGAGCTTTATCGAACTCGACACCAATGAAATCATCGGTGCCGGTTGCATACAATACCTGGGACGCGACCCGGCTAATCCGCTGGAAATAGGCTGGCGCTTGCGCAAGGATAAATGGAATCTGGGTTATGCGTCAGAAGCGGCACAGGCGATGGCGGCATTTGCCTTTGAAACCGTCAAGGGTGATTCCTTATTTGCGGTCTGCCATCAGGAAAACCTGGCATCAGCCCATGTCATGAAAAAACTGGGCATGCAGTATCGCGGCATAGAACGCTGGTACGACATGGATACGGCAGTATATGTGATGCGTCGTGAAGACTGGCTGAATCGCGTCTGACTCATGGCTGACTCATGACTGACTCAAGCCCGACGCACAAACAACTCACAAACAAATTTAACCAAGCCAAATTTAACGGAGCCAAATCACCCATCTACCGCAACGATGATGCGGTTGCGGCCACTTTCCTTGGCCTGATACAAGGCCATGTCGCTGCGTGACAGTGATACGTCGGCATCGATATCGCTGGCCTGCATGACAGCGATGCCGATGCTGACCGTGACAGGGACAATTTGCCCATTTACATTGACAGGAGTCTCGCGCATTTGTTTTTGTATCCTTTGCGCAAACACTGTCGCTTCCGCCACATTCGCCCCAGCCAGGACAACGGCGAATTCTTCGCCACCGACACGACCGGCGTAATCTGTCTTGCGCAGTTCGTCATGCAGGATATTGGCGAAATGTCTTAGCACCAGATCGCCTGCGGCATGGCCATGCGTGTCGTTGATGATCTTAAAATTGTCCAGGTCACACATCAATACCGCAGATGGGTTGCCAGCACCGCGGTGTATGCGGGCCAGTTCTTCTTCCATGCGTCCCATGAAACTGCGTCGGTTAGGGATTTGTGTCAGGAAGTCTATGGTTGCCAGTTCCTGCAATTCCTGCTCTATGCGCTTGTGTTCGGTAACGTCGGTAATAAAACCGTGCCATAAGGTTTCGCCATCTGGCAAGCGCCGTGGACGCGCATCCATCTGACGCCAGCGCATGCCTTGCTGCGGCAGGTTAACACGGTATTCGTGATGCAAATGTTCCAGCCGGTTTGACGACGCCAGGATAGCCGCCCGGTAAGTCGGAAAATCGTCAGGGTGAATGCGCTCATGAATCAAGGCCACGCATTCGTTGATTTGCGCCGGTGTCAATTCATAGATATCGCGTATGCCTTCGCTGACATAGGAAAAACATTCGTCCCCATCCGGCAGCATACGGTATTGATAAGCCAGGCCAGGTACTTCATTGGTCAGACAGGTCACCAGGTCTACACTTTGCTGCAGACGTTCTGACATTGTGCGCATGGCGGTGATATCTGTCGTCGTACCCAGCATACGCAAGGGCTTGCCATCTTCCGCCCGGCTGACCACTTTGCCACGGCTGGATATCCATTTATAACTGCCATCCTTGCAGCGCACGCGGTGTTCAACCGCATAGCTTTCTGTCTCGCCTTCGAAATGCGCCTGCATGCTGGCTTGCACATAGGCCTGGTCTTCCGGATGCAGACGCGTATAACTATCTTCTATGCGGTTGGATACTTCATTGTCAGCATAACCGAGTATGGCTTTCCAGCCGGGTGAATAATGAATTTCACCAGACTGGACATCCCGGTCCCAGATGCCGGTTGCACTGCCTTCTATCGCCAGTGCCATGCGCATCATATTGGCGTGGCTTTTGCGCGAAGCATCGTGCGCAGCCTGTATTTTTTTCTGGTCGGCACGATATTCAACGATGGAGGCAATCATGCCAGGAAGTTCGGCTAGGATTTGTACCGGCAATGCAGTGAATTGATGATTTTCCTGTTGCAGCAGTATAAGCCCGCCCAACAAGGTTTGCCCGGCGCTGCGGACAGACAGGCAAGCTACGGGCAATAACTGCGGCGTAACGGTGCCGCCATGCAAACATGTCTGTTGAAAAACGCCAGCTTCCAGCATGGCATCTGCCCCCAATACGCCCTCTGCCGATTGCCCTAAAAAGGCCAGAATGTCTTGCGCAGTTGAGTGATTAATAATGTTGCAAAGTTCACCCGGGGACAGGCTGGCAGCAAACAATTCGGCAGGCTGGTCTTCACCGGTGCCTGCCAACAGTAGGATCGCCATGCAACCCGCATATTGCTGTTCCAGACTGTCAAGCAACTGTTGCAATAGTTCATCGTAAGGGGTTTTACGTGCAATGCCCGACAAAATGAGACGATACAGCGCCAGCACATGCTGGCTGTCATGTGGCTTGTTATTCTGGCTTTCAAACGAAGTATCCAAGCTGATCAATCTCAGGCATCCATCGTGAGAAATACACTGCACAAGCAGATATTTTGCCAAGCAATAACATCATTGCAAGAATCTGGCTTGACAGTACATTGCATGGTGACAACAGTGTGTTGCACTGTGCCAAGCCATCATATACCAAAGTCAGTTTACATGATGCCTGAGTTCCACCTGTCTCACTACAGACCCTGTTGCTTCAAAGCCTCAATTTCAAAATCGCCATCATCAACCAGCCTTTCCCATCCGGCAAACTTGCCCAGTCCCAAGGTTTTTGCCATGGAGAGTAACAGACTCTGACCTGCCGCCGCACGTTCTGGCATCAGTTGGTACACGGGATCATTCAACGCGACAGTTGGTGTAATAAAGGACCAACCCATGTCGCGGAACTGTTGAATCACATCATCCAGCCACAGTGCGTTGATGAGGTTATGGTGCATCAGCATGACTTGCGCAATATCACGCCCCTGCAATTGCCAGGATAAGGCACGATACGCTTCTGCTCGCTGCCGCACATGGGCAAGATAAGCCCGCTTGATAGGACTAACATCAGCTTGCGGATTTTTCTTCAACACGGCTGTCAGCTTTTCATTTAAACGCCAGTCGCTGGTATCCAGGCTGACATAGGCATTCCTGTAATCGTGCTGTTTTAAAAAACTGCGCATGCCATCACGTTTTTCTGGTGTGTTGCCTTCACGCAAATAAGTATAGCGATACCACTTCTGGTAGCCAGGCAAGGTGCTGATGATCTTGTCGCAATCGAGTATCTCTTGCTGGTATTGGGCCAGACTGACTTTTTCGCTATGCAGATCAGGATGCGTCATGCTGTGGTTGCCTATCGCATGTCCGGCATCGGACCAGGCTTTGGCCAGCGCATAACCGGCGGGTTGATTCGCCCCATTTGCAGCGGTCACAAACAAGGCTGCAGAGACACCATGCCTGGTCAGAGCATCCAGCATGGCTTGATTGCGTTGCTGGGGGCTGAGCTTAGGTGTTTGCTCCAACTGTGGGCCATCATCAAAAGTGAAAGCGACTGTTTGTGCATGGCCATTGCCAGCAAAAAGCAAGAGTGCAGACGCACAGGTATAACTGAACACGGAGAGGTAATGGCGGAATAATTTCATCTGGAATGGACGTATCTGAAGTGCTGATCAAGGACGTAGCATACCATCAGGTTTTTACGTTGCACACGGCAGCATGGTGAGCCAGGCTGTCACTTTGTGTAGCTATCAAATTTCCAGACAGGAATCTACAGATAAATATTCCAATCCTGCATTGGAAGCATATAATTCCGTAAGCTCTACCAGCGCTTCTGCGCCGCTGAAACTGTGTCCACATCCTGCTTCCAACCTGAGGGAGATATCCGCATGAGTATCATCACTTCACACCAACCCGGTGCATTTTGCTGGGTAGAACTTGCTACCAATGATCAAAAGGCCGCCAAGGCATTTTATGGCGAACTTTTCGGCTGGACTGCCAATGACCAGGACATGGGGCCGGAAGGCGTGTACACCATTTTCCAGCTCAAGGAAAATGACGCTGCTGCTGCCTATACCCTGCATGCTGAACGCCAGGCTGGCATACCACCGCACTGGATAATTTATATATCCAGCGAGGATGCGGAAGCAACGTCAAAACGCTGTGCAGAACTGGGTGGGGAAATCGTCATGCCTGCATTTGATGTATTTGACCTGGGCCGCATGGCGGTATTGAAAGACCCCACCGGTGCATTTCATAATATCTGGCAGCCTGGTAAAAACACCGGCATCGGCGTGCAGAATGAGGCCGGAGCCTTTTGCTGGGGCCAGCTCAATAGCAGTGATACGGCAAAGGCAGAAGCGTATTACACGGCCTTGTTTGGCTGGGTTGCCAGCACTGGTACCGGTGGTGGCATGACCTATACGGAATGGCAGCAGAATGGCACGCCCATAGGCGGCATGATGGCCTTGCCGGATGGCGTCATGGCACCCTCACACTGGCTGGCGTATTTCAACGTGGACGACTGTGACGCCGCCGCCGCCAAAGCCCAGGCGCTAGGTGCTGCCACGTATGTAGCGCCCACAGATATTCCCAATACTGGTCGTTTTGCGGTCCTGGCTGACCCGCAAGGTGCTGTGTTTGCGATTTATCAGCAAAGCTAGTCGCATAAAAAACAGATGCAGCCCCAGGAATGATACCCCAGCTTCGCAAGCTTAACGGTGTTGCAAAAAACCGATGGCGCGTGCCACGCCCAGTCTGGGGCTGGACAAGACTGGCTTGTCTATGTCAGACAATGCCAGTGCTGCCGCTGCCATGGATGCCTGTGCCAGGACGATGACATCCACATCGGCAGCCTGCTCAAGCATTTTAATCCTGACTGCCTTGCTGATTGCCTGCACATAGGCATCGCTGTCCCCTTGCAGAAAATGCGCCCATGCATCACTGACCAGCAAGTTGCTGATGCTGACAGGCTTACCCAGAACATGGGCTGACTCCATCAGCAATTCGGTGCTTGGTAACAAGCTGGTTTCCAGTGCAGCTACCAGTAAAATACGCGGCCCCAATGTGGCGGCACTGTCAGCCATGGCACGATCTATTCTGGCGGTCTGAAAACCCGTATGCCCGGCCATACGCTCTGCCACAGCACCTATGCTAGAACATGTACACACGACCATGCGTGCACCACTGGCAGCGGCCTCTTGCATCGCATGCTCTACATCCCTGATCACACTCACATCTGCAAGCCCCAGTTGCTGGGCAGCTGTCAACAAGGATGGGATTACCTGATGATGCACCTTCAGTCCCGGTGCCATTTCCTGCACCAGGGCTTCAAAGCTGGCACCATGCACTGGCGAGGTATGTAAAAAAGCGAGCTCGTGCTGCATACAGCCGGTTTCCATCAATTGAGTTTTTTCATGTGGGCGACCAGTTGATCGAGCGCGGTTCCCCACCCCTGATGAAATCCCATGTCCATATGTTTTTGTTTGTCTTCTGCATTTTTATGCAGGACGACCGCCCTGTATTTGGTACCCGCATCATGCGCTTCAAATGTGATGATAGCCGTCATGAAGGAATTACCGGTAGGACGAAAACCAGGGCCCAGGGTATCGGTGAATACCAGCTTCTGACCAGGAATGACTTCGAGGTAACAGCCCGTATTGTCATGATCAACACCTTCGGGTGAACGCATTACCGTACGAAAGATGCCGCCAGCTTTCAGTTCAATTTCACAGTCTACGGTTTTCCAGGGTGCTGGCGTGAACCATTCAAGCAAATGCGCAGGGGTAGTCCAGGCAGCCCAGACCAGCGATGGCGGGATATCGACTATTCTTTCCAGCACCAGATCGAATTTGTTTTCTTCTGTAATGACTTCAGACATCGTGTTTCTCCTTTATCTTGTTCAGATAGTGATCAAGTTGATTAAAGCGGCTTTCCCAATCGCTACGCTGTTGGGATAGCCAAATCTCGGCCTCTTTCAAAGTCTGTGGTGCCAGTTGATACGTTCTGACCCTGCCTTTTTTTTCCGACATCACCAGACCAGAATCTTCAAGTACCCGCAAATGCTGGGTAAACGATGGCAACGCCATGTCGAAATTCTGCGCCAGTTCGCTCACCGCGGCCGGCCCACGGCACAGACGTGCCAGTACGGCGCGCCGGGTAGTATCACCGAGGGCAGAAAATAGTTGGTCGAGTTGCGTGTTGATTTGCATGTCGGGTTACATAGGATGAGCAGACATGCTCATCAATATAGCCCAGATTAATACTTAGGTAAATACCTTTGTATTGAATTTGACTTATTGTGCGATTTTTTCTTCCGGCCGCAAATGCTTCAGGCTTTGATCAAAGATATCTTGCAAATACTTATAACGTGGCGACAGGTAAATATAAACCGGCTTCATAAACAGGTCTTGCAGAAAATAACTCTCTGCCGCCTGATGGTAGTCTTCAAGAACCTTGCGCGCCATGGACTTGGTCATGATGCAGGCATCACCCAATTTTCTCAACACCATGGTGGCACAATCCTGTTCCGAGTTGACTGCGATCAATTGTTCCACTTCCTTGTGTGCTGCAATAGCAGCATTGCCGCGCACATAAAATACTTTGTGCCTGCTCAGGTCATTCAGGGATTTGACGATGAGTGTCTTATCGTGGGTCAGCACACTAAAGCTCAGTTGCCCCAAAGCTGTAGGCACGCGAATCGCCGTAGGTGCCATATTTTGAAATTCTTCAAACCGTGGCAATTCGCCGGCGGTTTCACCATCCTGCAACATCTTGATGGCCCGACCGGATGGATAAGCTGCCAGGCTGCACACCAAGCCATGTTGATGACAGAGTTTTTCCAACAGGCGCTTGCTATCTGCAAAGGCTTCACCGGCTTCGCTAAGAGAAGAAGAAAAATGCAAAACCTCGCGCTCCCTGGTCTGCTGGCGGGAACGCACATCAGTACAGGCAAAAAACAAAAGCAACAAAAGAATTGCACGCACGATCGACGGCTTTCAAATGAAACCTGGCACTTCGTCTGGTATATCAAGAGTTTATAGAATTCATTCCATGTCTGGAATGAATTCTATAAAGATAAAGACGGAGATTATGAAACCAGCTCAGTTTCAGTATTTAACAATACCTGGCGACTGACAAGCCCTACTTGAGAAAATGTTGCAGTGCAGATGCAGAGCAGCAATTTCTGCATAAAATATTACTACTCTGACATACCAAATCAATCATTTTCTTTGATCGACAATATGTTTGCAGCTATGGCCACCGTCTTGCATCTCCGCTGCCATCAGGCGGGGGAAGAAGTGCCCCCCTGCTCAGGCAAACGGGATTAATGTGCGGCCAGTGCTGCCGGTTCTGCCTCCAGCGCCTCTGCCGTGCGCTCAGCATTGTAAAGTTCCAGGTTCAGCAAACCCAGGCGCTTGGCGACGATGGTCGGCACCAGGGCCTGACCGGCGACATTGACGGCGGTACGCCCCATATCGATGATCGGTTCCACGGCAAGCAGCAGGCCCACGCCTTCAAGCGGCAAGCCAACGGTAGACAGAGTCAGCGTCAACATCACGGTTGCACCGGTCGTGCCCGCAGTTGCGGTAGAGCCAAGTACGGACACCAGGGCAATCAATCCCAATTGCGTAACATCGAGATGCAAGCCATAAAATTGCGCAATAAAAATAGCCGAGATCGCCGGATAAATCGAGGCACAGCCATCCATCTTGGTGGTCGCCCCCAAGGGTACCGCAAAAGCTGCGTATTCACGCGGCACGCCCAGATAACGCTCGGTGACACGTTCAGTCAGCGGCATGGTGCCCATGGATGAACGAGAAACAAATCCCAGTTGCACTGCCGGCCAGACACCACTGAAATACTGGCGCACTGACAGCCCATGCAGGCGCACCAGCACCGGATACACAATAAACAGTACCAGCAGCAAACCGACATACACAGATGCACTGAAACTGGCGAGTGAACCCAGCGCATCCCAGCCGTAACTGGCGACTGCATCCCCCAACAATGCCAGTGTGCCTATCGGCGCCAGGCGTATGATCCACCATAATATTTTCTGCACCACACCACCAACTGCATCCACCAGACGCAGCAAGGGTTCTGCACGCTCACCAATCTTGATTGCCGCAATACCCACGGCAATGGAAATCACCAGTAACTGCAAGACGTTGAAACCAAGCTGTGTGCTGGCGACCGCCTTCTCACCCACCAGCTTGACTGAACTACTGGCTGTCATACCCAGGATATTCCCTGGCAACAGTTGATTTAAAAAGGCCCACCAGGAACCTGTTCGGGCTGGCGCACCGGCCTTGGCTGCATCGACCACGGCACCGGCACCAGGGTTAGCCAGCAGGCCAATCGCCAGACCGATGGCAACCGCAATAAAAGCCGTAATGGCAAACCAGATCAAGGTTTGTGTTGCCAGTTGTGCCGCATTTTGCAAGCGGCGCAGATTGGCGATACTGCTGACTACTGCCGTCAGAATCAAGGGGGGAATCATCAGCTTCAACAAGCCGACATAGGCATTGCCGACCGCCCCCAGCGCAACCTGTAACCAGTTCGCTTCCGCCCCTTGTGTTCCCATGTTACGCGCCACCAGGCCAACCACTATCCCGGCGACCAGGCCAACCACGATCTGCGGCCCAAAAGATTTCCACCAGCGCGCGCCATGCCCACTGGGTAATGTCGGTGTAGCGGTCTTGTTAGTTGAAGATTGCATATCCTTATTACCTACCCTTCCAAGCTTGTATATTGATGACTACATCATGCACCAAAGCCGCTGCTATTAGAACTCATTTCGTAATAGAAGCACATGCGTTTACCTCATAACGCGAGGCTGGATGAATGGGGCATGGGGACTCTTATTGAGCTCCCAGGTTTGAATGCATTGCTTCGGCGTCCGGACCAGCGGTGGTTTTTTTCGTACTACCATTTAAAAAACGTCCCATAAAACGGTGACGAATAAGCAAATGATAACTGAGCAAACAAAACAATGTCGTCAGCAAGATATTGCAAATCATTCTTCCAATGGCGCCAAACGGGCTGTGATATAACAAAATACCAAATCCCATCGTTCCCAGCATATGTACCAGATAGACCCAGTAAGAACTGTCGGCCATGTAAGTGAGCACGCGATTCCGGCCTGGCAGATAGCGCAGGAATAAACCAATCAGGGCAAAACTCCAGAGCCAGCTGACGCCATTATATAAATACGCCATCGCCCACTGCAGACCATAGCCGGTCGACTCTGCACTGCCAAAACTTTTACTCAGTTTCAAAAACAGGAAGAATACAGGCAGGCCGGCAATCAGATAAAGCCAGCTCTTACGCGTAAAATTTTCCAGTATCTCGCTCTGATAACGATCGAGGAAAATTCCAAATGTGAAAAACAGGCCGCTATGTATAAACTCTGCAATGTCAGGCAAGAACGAGCCCAGCGGTATCACCATACCGTTTCGATAAAAACCGCCCGCCACAGCCAGTGGCAAGCTCAGCAAGAGTATGCCCCACCAGTTCGTGCCAAGTATTTTCCAGCTCCTGGCCAAGCCTTCCTGCCAGCCCGAAGGTATATTGGCAGACAAGCGCAGCAACAAGGCATACACCAGGCAATACAAAAACAAATAATAGATGAACCACAAATGCAGCAGCGATACTTTGGCCCGGCCCGGAATTTGCGGGATCAGGCTAAAGTCCACACCTATTGTTCCATACGCATTCAAATGTGCATACACTGCCATCAGCAAAGCCATGCCAATAAACAGCACAGGCCAGAACAACATAAAAGGCCACACCAGCTTGCGCACCCGTTGCTGCAACATAGCGGCGATTCCACGTCTGGCAACCAGCATGGCCACAAAAAAACCTGCCAATATGAAAAACACCGGCATGCGAAACGCGTGGATAAAAACAATCAACAAATCTGCCAGCAAACTGGTCTGACTATCACGCCATGGGGTAGGTGCGGGACTCTCCATGTAATTGACCGACACATGTACCACAATGCCCAGCCACATCATGATGGCTCTGAGATTATCGAGAGAATGCAGACGTTGATTTGTATTCATAGTTTTCTGCTCTCAAGGCTTAGGGGCTGTTGTAAACGATACATCCAGTCACTCTCACTGTTCCTGGCATCGTTCAGCAATTGTTGTGGGCTGCGTCCTGAAATATCTTTGCAATCCCGTATCAGGTGAGATTGATCGGCATACCCCTGGGTACTTGCATGTTCAGCCCAATTCGGTGCATGCCCCTGCGCCAGGCCAAGCAAGACCTGGTGATGGCTGCGTTTGGCGCGCCATAATCGGGATAAACCCAATAAAGGCAAACCCGCTTCCTTTCTGGCCCGTCTTTGTACCTGACGCGCACCTACACCAAACAAACTGCAACTCAGGCGCAGGCTCAGATTCTGGCCCATTTTGCGCAAGCGCGACCATGGGTTGGCATACAAAGGGCTGGCATATTGCATCACATGACATTCAATAAGCTGACGCCGCTCTGCATCATCGCTTGCCAAGGCAACCGCTTCCAGCAAAGCCAGGCCTTGCGAATTCATACTTGCCCGGGCATCGACAAAACGGTCTTGCACTGTCGACAAATCCAGTTCAAACAAGGCATGAAAGGCATCTGCATAAAACACCGCCATAAAACTATGCCGCTCACCGATATTCATGGAAACCCCATACTGGCTTTGGCAGCCAGCCAGGAATAGTTGCGGCAAACGCTGATCACGCTTGGCTTTGCCTTGCTGCATGAGGCAAAGCTCACCTTCCAGCATCCAGGTGATGCAACAAAACGGCGAGGCAGGGAAGCGATTCAACTGATCTTGTTCATCCAAACCACAACCACGGGTATCCCGCACCACATACATCAACACATGCTCAGCCACCTGCCCACTGGCCGGCCAGATATGCGTTTGCGCTTGGGGATTCATGTCAGTTTTATGCATGCTGTGGATGCTACCCGCTTCATTGTCGGATGTATTGTACGTTTACGACATTTTTCGACTTTTTTAGGAGTCAGTATTTTATTTGCAAGATTTTTGCTGGAAATCCATACTGCTCAAATTGGATTATTGCGTCGGTATGTGATCAAGAAGGATGGTGCTTGCACTGACGTTTAATGTCATGGCAAGGAAGCTGCTGCTGTTGCTGTTGCTTTGGACTTTAATCCGCTTGGGACGATGTAATTTGTGCGTCACAGAAAATGGAAAAAGAAGATCCGATGTTTGAGCGAAGCGAGTTGCGGATCTTCCCATTTTTTGTGACGCACAAATTATGCTGAAGCGCAGCGTAAGCACCCGAAGGGCGAGTCTGCGGTCGCCTTTCTTTGATTCCGTTCTTTGGCGAAGCAAAGAAAGGAATTCGGCCGCCGGGCCGAGACCCGGCCTGGTTCCACGAAGGGCAATTTCTTAATCAAAGTACGACATGCAACGAATGCCGCTGGAGCGCAGCCCGGTGGCCTCCTGCCCATACGCAGGAGAGAGAAAATGACGAATACGTGTTTGATAAGCACAGTGTTGGGCTGATAAAGCGTAGCCCAACCTACAGCTGGAGCGTAGCGCAAGCACCCGAAGGGCAAGTCTGCGGTCGTCTTTCTTTGATTCCGTTCTTTGGCGAAGCAAAGAAAGGAATTCGGCCGCCGGGCCGAGACCCGGCTTGTATCCACGAAGGGCAATCGTTTTATTTAACGACGAAGGTATGCAACAAACGCCGCTGAAGCGCCAGCCCGGTGGAGCGACGATAATTTGATTGCCGTTTATCGATTGAGCCCCATCCCCATCCCAACCTTCCCCTTGAAGGGGAAGGGGTTAAAACATCCAACGCATCCATTGCACAACTTCAATCGCAACGGGTAATGCCAGCATAAGCGCACTACGCTGACTACTCAGCCTTCGCCCCCACAGGCTTGAACTGCCCCATCACATCCCTCTTCCCCCGCTCCAGATAAGGCACTGGTTTATCCATCCATTCCGGACGCGGGCTACCCAACAAATAATGGTCAAAGAATTCCGCCATGTGCACGGTGTAATATTTCATGTTGTCGCGCTCTTTCAAACCATGTTTTTCACCGTTGAAGTTAAACCAGTAAGCTTCCTTGCCGAGTTGACGCAAGGCGGTGAAAAATTCTATGGCCTGGTACCACGGCACTGCATCGTCATCATCATTATGGATGGTCAGATACGGCGTCTGTACTTTGTCGATATGGAATATCGGTGAATTTTCTATGTATTCTGCGGTCTTGTTCCAGGGCGCACCACCCATGCGGCTTTGCTGCTTTTCATACTGGAAGGCGCGGCTCATGCCGGTACCCCAGCGTATGCCCCCATAACCACTGATCATGTTTGCCATGGATGCACCAGCTTCCACCGCGCGGAACATAGTGGTTTGCGTGATCAGGTAATTGATCTGGTAAGCACCCCAGCTATGTCCCTGTATGCCGACACGCTTGGGATCAACATAGCCTTGCGCCAGCACTTTTTGTACCGCCGGTATCACGGCGTTATAGGCGCTCTTGCCTGGATGGCCGGTCTTGTAAACGATATCCGGGCGCAGCACGATATAGCCATTGCTCAGATAACGGCTGACATTGATATTTTGACTCGGTGCAGGTGGGACATAACGATACAGATTGTCCGACATGTTTTCGTAGATGTAGACCATCATCGGATATTTTTTTGCCGGATCAAAATTCTCAGGTTTGGCCAGCAAGGCTTTCAGCTTCTTGCCATCCAGGCTGGTATATTCAATCATCTCTTGCTTGCCCCAGTTGTAGTGGGCCTGCTGCGGATTGGCATTGCTGATTTTTTGTGGCGACTGCAAGCGCAGGTTGCTGGCCCACAGATCCGGAAACTCGACAAAGCTCTGTTGCGTGAACAAGACTGTATCGGCGTTTTTAGCTTTGATCAGGCCTGAGATCATCTTGTCCGCATGAATCAGTTTGACGGGTTCACCTGATTTGGGATTTTGCTGATAATAGCCAGTAGAGCGGTCGCCGTCATTGGTGGCAGCCAGTATCCATGATTCTGTTGGCAATGCCTTGGCTTCTGCCACCGGTGATGGTTCTTCTGCTGGTGGTTTTTTCTCTGCATCCACAGGTACATAACGCAGTTCAAGCTGGTGCTTGCGACCATAACCGGCGCTCAGGTTACGGCTGGACTGGGTTTGTGGATGTACTTCCCATAGGTCGAACTGGTCATACAGAACGACGCTGGCATCATCTTCGGTCCAGCCCGCAAAGCCATAGGCATCCTTGACTTCTGGTGTGTCGCGTTTAACATCTTCAAAGCGCGCCTTGATTTTTCCTGTCAAATTGGTCTTGCTGCCATCGGCGGTGGACCAACTGAACCAGGTACTGATATTGGCATCAAAAGCCAGCACATATTTTCCAGCGGGTGACAGGCTGGGCACATAGCGCAATTTTTGCACCAGCAGGCGTGCCTGCCCGGTTTGCAAATCCACTGCGTAGGCGTCGTGATACAGCGCATCCCAGGATTGCTGCATCTTGTAAGGCACATCACTGGCGCCCATGGCAAAACGCGGATTGTCATTCACCAGCACATCCGGGATGGTTTTATTGGCGAGCTGGACGAAACGTTGCTCACCTGTATGAAACACGGCTTTGTAGCTGCGCTGTTTTTCTTTTTCTGCCTTGACCTTTTGCATGGATTGCAGCTCGGGGTCTTTCCAGTGCCAGAGGTCAACCTTGAATGGCTCCGGCGCATCCTTGGGTTCTGCTTTTGCCAATTCTGCCGTGCCAAAGAACAGGCGTTGGCCATCCTTGCTGAAACTCAGGCTGGCATGTTCACTGGGCAGCCAGCCCGCCGGCATCCCTGATGTGTCTGCAGTGACGATGGCTTTGGCTTCGGTATCACCGGCACGCCAGTAATACAGCTTGAAAGCGGTGATTTCTTTATCTGTCTTATCTGCTTTATCTACCCTATCTGCCGTATCTGCCTTATCAGCATCAGCATTTTTCTTGCCCGCCTTGTCGGTTTCAGCACGCTTCCTGGCGACGTCATCACGATTACTGACAAAGGCCAGCTGGCGTCCCACCTCATCAAAGCGCAGGTGCTTGTAGCTGCCTGCACCAGCCATGATATAGCGCGCAGTGGTTTCTTGCGGGCTGACGAGGTAAACACCTTCGCGCGCACCTTCTTTGGCAGCATCCTTGGTCAGCACATTAAAGACCAGCAACTCACCATTCTTGGACCAGGTGAAATCTGCCACATCCTTGTAGGCAGTGCGCTTGCCATTGGCAACGTCAATCAATAGAAATTCTGTGCCAGATTCTTTTTTCTTGGCAGCAGCAGCCGCAATTGCGGCGGCGGCCTGCTGATCATCGTCGTCATCCTTGGCAGCCGCTGCTTCTGCTTCTTTTTTTGTATCTTTCTTTAAGTCTTTCGGTGCTTCCAGCAAAACCGCGAGAAAATTGCCGCCTTCTTCCGGCCAGGCAAAACGCTTGACCTTGTCTATGCTTTCCACTTTGCCGGTGGACAGGTCCATCATGCCCAAACCGGATTTAGGCAAGTCGTCGCCCTTCTTTTTTTCTTTCTTTGCCTTGTCCAGCTCTACCCTGGTTGGTGCAATCGCAAACGCCAGGTAACGACCATCTGCGCTGAATGCTGGCGTAGTACCACGCGGCGCACGCCACTCACGGCCATCCTTGAGATTCCTGACCACGACTTCGCCATCCGACTCCTGTCCAACCAATGCATAGGCTGCCCAGTTGCCGTCACGGCTGAGTACATGGCCCTGTATGCTGCGCCAGTTGGCATACACATCATGGGTGATCACTTTTTTTGCAGATACTGGTGTCGCGCTGCCAGTCGCAGCAGCTTCTGTCTGCAAGGCAGCCGCATGGACCGTCGGGGTATGCATACCAAAGCTCAGGCCTATCAGCAATGCGATGGCACAAAGCTGGCGTGCTGAAGATGGGATGGATGGCATATCAGAAAATGACAAAAGACGCGGATGCACGATGTTCACTGAGAAAACCTTTCTTCTTGTTTTGTTGATGGTACTTGGTGTTAATTAGGTACTACTTAGAACGTGTTTACGATCTTACTGCGCGGGCGTGATCGGGGCTCATGCGCTGCTCAAAATGCTCATGGTCTTAAGTACATTCCGCTTTTTGCGCTGCGCTTTTGTTACCCTTACCCCGCTGACGCTCGCTCGCTACAGATCGTAAACACGTTCTTAAATTAATGACATGTGCAGGCAGGACCAAGGCTGCCTGCGCAAAAAAAATATATTATCCTGTTTATTTTGCGCTTCAGGATTGCAGTTGCAAAATTTTTGTCACGCGCATCTCGCCTTTTTCGCCAGCACCTGAGCCACTGGTGTGGGTTTCTTTTTTTACAACGATGAGGCGGTCACCGCTCAGGCCATAGACCAGGTCTTCTTCATTTTTAGTTTCGAAACTGATGACGACAAAAGCACGTCCGGAAATAGCCTGATGCATGCGGCTGGCGACGGGCGTGCCGTCGGCAGCAATCCAGATGTCCAGACTGCCTTCAAATTTCTTCACGTACTTGCGTTCTTTTTCTGTCAGCTTGTCGACCGGGATATCGAAGCTCAGCAGACGTGCCGGCTTGCCATTATAGGTTTCTGCCTTTTCGGTTTTGAACACGGCTTTTTCCATTGACCGCGTCAGATTGCCTGCCGCTGAAATCATGGGGCGCAATTCCGAGGCATTCACTTCGCGTATGGCCGCCAGGCTGGGGGTTTTCGCCTTGGGGTCTTTTTCACGTGCGCGTTCTTCCACTTCCAGCCGTGCCAGTAAATCCTTGCCAAACAAGAGCTGCAAGCCACGCGGGCTATCTTCCAGCACGATGCTGACCTGGCCATTCTGTTCTTCCAGCTCCTTGCCTTCGCCCTGACGGCTCCAGGTTTTTGCTTCGACAAGCGCTTTGACCGGCGATTGCCCTGGCAAGCGTGCCAAAGCAGCTTTCAGGTCAGTCAATCCATCGGCCCTCGCTGCAGTAGCGACGGCGCTCAACAGCCAGGCCGCACTCAACACCAGCAACTTCTTTTTTAGCAGCATGAAATCCTCAGGGAATGAATCATGAATCATGAATCATGAATCATGAATCATGAATCATGAATCATGAATCAGCCCAATCTGACCATCGCTGCGCGTAATAGTTCAGCCTTGACGATCAGATAGCCATTTGCGGTAGACCAGCAATGCCACTTGTGCATCATTGGCGGCATACATGATTTGCCTGTCATTCAATTGAGCAGCCCAGTTTGAGGTTGAGGTTTTCTTTGATTTTTGCAGATTCATGCCAAAGAATTTGGCAACTGCCGCCTTGGCACCCATGTCGCGCTGCTTGCTTTCGCGCATGACACGTGCCAGGTCAAGGACATTTTGCGGGGTGATACCCAGCTTGATTTTTAATCTTTTCATATCATCACCCAGACCAAAACCCACTTTCAGTATTACTTTGGATTCCAGCAAGGCGCGCACGGCATCGGTGTTGATGGCTTTCATCACAGGGAACAAATAAGCCCGGGTGTCTGTTGCCAGTTGTATCAGATGGGGGCCATCGGATTGCTGGCCCTTAAAAAAAACCGGCTTGGATTCGGTATCAAAACCCAGCATGTCGGCATCACACATATGTGCATACGCCTGCTCAGCATCGGTTGCTGTCTGTACCAGAAACACGTCGCTGGCCTGTATGCCCGGGTAAGGGGGGAGAGGAATTTCCTGATCTTCTGTCATGCCAGCATGATAAGGGAAATGAGGGAAATGCGGGTATCTGGCTGCCACGCTGGACAAAGCAAAGGGAAAAAATCTGGAAATTCTTTTTATAAAACCACCGCCCCCCTATAAATTAATATATTTTTTATAATTTTCCTGAAAAATACCCGCATGCGCAGTGATAGCGGCAGGCATTCATGACAAAAAATTAATCGTTGGTATGAGCATTGCAAACATGCCAGCCCGTGCCTCTTGCGCTGTTCCGCTTGCCAGCGCGTGTTGACCTAGTCAGATGGCAAGACACCGGCCTCAGGCGGCGCATCTGGCTGATCTGTTTTCAAGGGATCGATGCGGCGTCTGCGTGGCCTGGCGCTGGACAACACTTCGATAATCAGGGCCTGGCCATCGGGCAGGGAAATCGCCAATTTTTCTTGCCCCTCATGGTTGAAATGGTAGACAGTGGCCGTGCCAACGGCAGCCGATTTTTCCAGGGTTGCCAGCATCAGCAAGTCTGGCAATTCCGTTACCTTGCCGGTACGCCAGAGTAGTTTATTCATTGACGTGCTCGCGGAATCGGGTGGTAAAACCGGCAGCATCCATGGGGCGGGCAAAGTAATAGCCCTGCACCTGGCTGCACCCCATTTTGCGCAAGCGTTCGGCCTGCTCTTTCTTTTCCACGCCTTCGGCAACCACGCTCAGGCCCAGGCTCAGTGCCATCGCAATGATGGCACTGGCAATCGCCGCATCGTCCGGGTTTTCATGGATATCATTGATGAAGGATTTATCTATCTTCAGTTCATCAATGGGGAAACGCCGCAAGTACGACAGACTGGAATACCCTGTACCAAAATCATCCAGTGAAATGGACAAGCCCAGGTTTTTCAGCGCACGCAGCGCTACCAGAGTGCTGTTGACATCCTGCATGACCATACTCTCGGTCAGTTCCAATGTGACCTGCGCGGGGTCAGCACCGGTTTCAGTAAAGATGCTGGCAACCCTTTCAGACAAGTCTTCTTGCCGGAACTGCCGGGGCGACATATTGACGGCAATTTTCAGGTCTGCCAAACCGGCTTTCTTCCAGCTCACCTGCTGCCGGCAGGCTTCGGCCAAAACCCATTCACCCAAGGGGATGATCAGGCCGGTTTCTTCTGCCAGTGGAATAAATTCTATAGGGTGTATCAAACCTATCTGCGGGTGATGCCAGCGCACCAGTGCCTCAGCACCAACGATACGGCCACTGGCCAGTTCTATCTTGGGTTGGTAATGTAAGGTAAATTCATGCCGTTCCAGTCCACGGCGCAATGCTCCTTCCATATTCAGACGGCTGATGGCCGTCACCCCCATTTCCGGAATGAACTGGCGCACGCTATTGCGCCCGTGTTCCTTGACACGGTACATGGCAATATCGGCATAGCGCAATAATATCTCGCCGTGATCACCGTCCCTGGGATACAGGGAAATACCGATACTGGCCGTCACAAACACATCTTGGCCATTGATTTCAAACGGACGCGACAAGGCCCCCAGGATTTTTTCGGCAACGACATCGACATCCCCGGTCTCAGGTAAATCGGTCAGGATGACGACAAATTCATCTCCACCCAGACGGGCGACGGTATCGGTTTCGCGTACGCAGTGACTGAGCCTTTGCGCAACCTGCCTCAGCATTTCATCACCGGCACCATGGCCGGAGGCATCGTTGATGAGTTTGAAGTGATCCAGATCAAGCAGCATCAGGCCCACCGACAAATCCTGGCGCTTAGCCCAGGCGATGGCCTGGGTGATACGGTCATTCAATAAATTGCGATTGGCGAGACCGGTCAGGCTGTCATGCGTGGCCTGGTATTCCAGCTCTTTCTGGTAATTGACACGTTCGCTGACATCATTGATGACACTGACAAAATGCGTGGTAGCAGCACCACTGGCATCCTTGACGGGTGAGATGTGCAACTCATTCCAGAACTGTGTGCCGTCCTTGCGGTAATTGCGCAATAGCGCGCAGCCCGCTCTTTTTTCACGCAGGGCAGAACGGATCTCTTGCAAATCAGGCTGCGCCAGATCTTCCCTGACCAGGAAACGCCCTTCCCGCCCTATGACTTCCTGTGCCGAGTAACCAGTGATTTTCTCGAAAGCCGGGTTCACATAGACGATGGAATGATCGCTATCGTCGCTACGGGTGATCATGATGCCATTGCTGCTTGATACCAGTGCCTGTTCGCGCAAGAGCAAAGCCTGTTCGACTTCCTTCAATTGGAATTTACTGTCAGTGATGTCTTGCTTGACTGCGACCAGGTGAGTGATCACCCCATCCGCATTGCACAGCGGGCTGACGACCTGTCTTTCCCAGTAAGTAGTGCCATCCTTGCGATGGCTGAATACCTCGCCCTGCCAATGTTCCCCGACTTTCAGGGCCAGAATAATCCGCATGATTTTTTCATCACCCGAATCACCGGAATTCCAGAACACATGCTGGCCCAGCACTTCATTCAACTGATAACCAGAGATGCGGCAGAAGCTGTCGTTGCCATATTCCATTTCACCTGCGGCATTGGTGATCACCACGGCAAACGGACTTTGCTGCACAGACAACGCCAGCATTTCCATATTGTCTTGTAAATCATGGTGTTCATGGGTGCTGCTGAGGGCGTGAACGGCATGCGCCAGTTCTTTTGCGAAGCGGCTGAGTATGTTGCAGGCATCACTGTTTTCGCTGAGATCAAATTCTGCTCCCACCCGTAAATGTGCCAGGGCATGACCATAATGCTGTAGCGGCAAAACCAGATATTGCGTACCCTCTGCAGGTGGCCTGTCAGCACGAAACCGATAAATCTCTGACTTGTCACCCAGGTCCAGTTCGATTTCAGCGCATAGATACCCGGCACGCTGCACCAGGATGCGACAAAAGCCCCGCAACATCGCAGGCAATTCTGATGAGTACCACAGGCAGTGGGAAATTTCCCCCAGCAATAGATACCACTCTTCGAGTCGATGTGACTCTGCATCCAAAGCATTCGTTTGGTCGACAATAGCCATTGCTGTGCGGTCTCCTGTTCAACACACTGTTTTCCGGACTTACGCAAAACCGCCCCAGCTGCGTTGCAGCTCCTAGCCGTACTGTTCGTACTGCCTTCGTCGCTACGGTGTAGTCGGGGTTTCAGGCAACATGTTGCCTGCCGACGTAACGAACCTCCCCTGCGAGGGAGGTTTCTTTAAGCGACAGCCTTGCTGGGACAATTTTGCGTAAGTCCTATTTTTGGCAAGTAGATTTTTATAACCTGTAGCCAAACGAATTGCAACAAAAACCACCGGCACAAAGCTTCCTATTCATGCTGCAATTGCGTTTAAACAAAGAGAAGGGCTGCATAGATTTTTTAATTACTTTTACCAAAAAGACAATTATTACTCTTTCATTTCTTCAGGTTTTCTCCTGACTTTCTCTGTGCCTCGGTATCTCTGTGGTGAAAGGTCTTCAGTATTTCCACAATCTACAGGTTAAAATTAACAAAACAACATCCAGCAAATTAGCCTATATAGCGCAAAAGCCGTTAAAATCTAAGGTTTGGCAAACTTTATTCATCGCTTCTTAAAGAAGTGACAAAGGCAGATAGCACGATGCTCACATTTCAACAAATTATCCTGACATTACAAGATTACTGGGACAAACAAGGCTGCGCCCTGTTGCAGCCTTACGATATGGAAGTGGGTGCGGGTACCTCGCATACGGGTACTTTCTTGCGCGCCATCGGGCCGGAACCATGGCGTGCAGCTTATGTACAGCCTTCCCGCCGCCCTAAAGATGGCCGTTATGGCGAAAACCCCAACCGTCTGCAACACTATTACCAGTATCAGGTGGTATTGAAACCGGCACCGGAAAATATTCTCGACCTGTATCTGGGTTCATTGAAGGCCCTGGGCCTGGATTTGCAGCAAAACGACATCCGCTTTGTGGAAGATGACTGGGAAAACCCCACCCTGGGTGCCTGGGGTCTGGGTTGGGAAGTCTGGCTCAACGGTATGGAAGTCACGCAATTCACTTACTTCCAGCAAGTCGGCGGCATTGATTGCAAGCCTATATTGGGCGAAATCACCTATGGTATCGAACGTCTGGCCATGTATTTGCAAGGCGTGGAAAACGTGTATGACCTGGTATGGACAGAACGTGAAGAAAACGGCCAGACCGTGCGCCTGTCGTATGGCGATGTCTTCCATCAAAATGAAGTGGAACAATCGACCTTCAATTTTGAATATTCAAATACCGATTTCCTGTTCTCTTTGTTCACCAACTATGAAGCGGAAGCCAAGCGTCTGCTGGAAGTGACCGAAAAATCCCTGGCTCTGCCAGCCTATGAAATGATTTTGAAGGCAGCACATACCTTCAACTTGCTGGATGCGCGTGGTGCGATATCGGTGACCGAGCGTGCGGCGTATATTGGCCGCATCCGTAACCTGTCGCGTGCCGTGGCTGCGGCTTACTATGCGTCGCGTGAAGCGCTGGGCTTCCCCATGTGCGCTGCGGATGACAAGCATAAGCCTGCTCCCGCCGCTGTTGTTACTGTTGCGACTGCCGCCTCTGCATAAGCATTGCATCAGCTTTACGCTTAGCCCACAAGACCATCATTAAACAGATTCTGGCACAACGCCGGAACGTAGGATAAGAAACATGAGCCAAACACTGTTAGTTGAATTATTTACCGAAGAACTGCCACCCAAGGCACTGGCCAAACTGGGTGAAGCATTCAGCGCCGGCATCGTGGCTGGTTTGAAATCCCGCGACTTTCTGGAAGCTGAAACCGTCGCGACCAGCTATGCGTCACCACGCCGCCTGGCTGTCAGCATCACTGGCGTGCGCGCCACGTCGCCAGACAAACTGATGCGCGAAAAAGTCTTGCCGGTATCTGTCGCACTGGATGCGGCTGGTAACGCCACCCCACCACTGGCCAAGAAACTGGCGGCGCTGGGCTTTCCCAACTTGCAAGTAAGCGATCTGGAACGTGCGGTGGATGGCAAGGCAGAAAGCTTCTTTTACAGCTATACCGCCGCAGGTACCGCGCTGGCACCCGCCGTGCAAACTGCACTGGAAGACACCATAGGCAAGTTGCCCATCCCGAAAGTCATGAGCTACCAGCGTCCGGATGGCGAGACAGTGCATTTTGTGCGCCCCGTGCACAAGATCATCGCCCTGCATGGTGCGGATATTGTGCCGCTGTCCTTGTTGGGCTTGAACAGCGACCGTATCACCAAGGGGCATCGTTTCCTGTCCGCCGGTGAAGTCAGCATTGCCAGGGCAGATGACTATGCCGCCAGCCTGAAAACCGAAGGTAAGGTCATCGCCAGCTTTAATGAGCGTAAAGAACTGATACGTAACGCCCTGCTGGGTAAAGCTGGTACAGATCAGGTCTTGATGCCTGAAGCGCTGCTGGATGAAGTCACTGCACTGGTGGAATGGCCAGTCGTATATGAATGCAATTTCGAGCAGGAATTTTTGGCGGTACCGCAAGAATGCCTGATACTGACCATGCAGACCAATCAAAAGTATTTTGCCCTGACGGATGCCAATGGCAAATTGCATTCCCGCTTTTTGATCGTCTCGAATCTGGAAACCAGCGACCCGCAGCACATCATCCAGGGGAATGAGCGCGTCGTGCGTCCGCGCCTGTCGGATGCAAAATTCTTCTTTGAACAAGACAAGAAAAAGACGCTGGAATCACGTCTACCTTTGCTGGCGAACGTTGTCTACCACAACAAACTGGGCAGCCAGGCGGACCGTACACAACGCGTCAAAACCCTGGCAGGCCAGATTGCTGCCAGCCTGAAAGGCGATGTTGCCCTGACCGAACGCGCGGCCCTGCTGGCCAAGACTGACTTGCTGACCGATATGGTCGGTGAATTCCCTGAACTGCAAGGCATCATGGGTACTTACTATGCCCAGCATGATGGTGAACATGCTGATGTCGCTGCCGCAGCGTCAGAACATTATCAGCCACGTTTTGCCGGCGATGCGCTGCCTGCAACATTGACAGGCACAGCAGTCGCCCTGGCAGATAAACTGGAAACCCTGGTTGGTATCTGGGGCATAGGCTTGCAGCCTACCGGTGACCGTGACCCGTTTGCACTGCGTCGCCATGCTCTTGGCATCTTGCGCATGCTGGTGGAAAAACGCCTGAGCCTGTCGCTGCATACCTTACTGGCGCAAGCCGTGGCCCTGTTTGCTGGCAATGCCAACTTCACCGACCCGACCAGCGACGTGCTGAACTTCCTGTTTGACCGCCTGCGTGGTCAATTACGCGACAAGGGCTTTTCACAAAGCGAAGTGGAAGCCGTGGTTGCCCAGCAACCAGACACACTAGCCAACATCGTTGAACGCCTGCAAGCCGTACAAGCCTTTGCTGCCCTGCCGGAATCAGAAGCACTGGCCGCTGCCAACAAGCGCATTACCAATATACTCAAAAAAGCCGAAGCTGCACCAGGTGCGGTTAATTCATCCCTGTTGCAGGAAGCCGCCGAGCAGGCACTGGCCAAGGCAATGGCCGATGTCAAACCGGAAGTCGATGCAGCATTTGCCAAAGGTGACTTCACCAGCGCCCTGAAAACCCTGGCCGCCCTGCGTGCAGCCGTGGACAGTTTTTTCAATGACGTGATGGTGAATGCCGAAGACCTGGCCTTGCGTAACAACCGCCTGGCATTGCTGGCCACCCTGCATGGGATGATGAATCAGGTAGCCGACATTTCCAAGCTGGCAGCATAATTGATATAGTGTGAACTACAGCAGTGCCAACAACAACTGTGGAAACAACAGTGCAGGCAACAACAGGGCCATGAACACCGGGCTGTTGTTGCAAACTGATGCAACTGATGACAAATGAGAAGGATAGGCTATGAAACTCATCATTCTTGACCGTGATGGCGTCATCAACCAGGATTCGGACGCCTTTATCAAGTCACCCGATGAATGGAAACCCATTCCCGGTTCGCTACAGGCGATTGCCCGTCTGAACCAGGCTGGTTATCGCGTGGTCGTTGCCACCAATCAGTCTGGCGTGGGCCGTAAATTGTTTGATATGGCGACCCTGAATGCCATCCACCAGAAAATGCATACGACAGCACAACAGCTGGGTGCCACCATCGACGCCATTTTTTTCTGCCCGCATATGGCCGATGAAAACTGTGACTGTCGCAAACCCAAGCCCGGCATGCTGCAGGAAATTGCCCGCCGCTACGACGTTAACCTCAAAGGTGTACATTGCGTTGGCGATTCGCTGCGCGATCTGCAAGCGGGGTTTGTGATGGGTTGCATCCCGCACCTGGTATTGACTGGCAAAGGTGCCCAGGCCCAGGAAAAAGGCGGCCTGCCACCTGGCACTCAAGTCTATCCCGACCTGGCCGCGATGGTAGACAAACTGGTGGAAAACTCACCATCCGAATTTAATATCGCGATCTGAATGTATTCAGCATCGCCGCAATTGGAGACTACATGCTTCGTTTTACCCTTTTTGTACGCTCGCTGATTTTTTTACTGGTGATGGGCATTGTTACCATCGTCTGGGCTCCCATCAGTATGCTGTTTGCGTTCTTGCCGTATAACCAGCGCTATTACATTACAGCACGCTGGAATGTCACTATCATCTGGGCAGCAAAAATGATTTGTGGCATACGCTACCAGACCAAAGGATTTGAGAACTTCCCGGATGGGCCAGCCATCCTGCTATGCAAACATCAGTCAGCCTGGGAAACCATTTTCCTGTTGATGGCCACACCGCGCCCACTGGTGTTCGTCTTCAAAAAAGAAATTACCTATATCCCCTTCTTTGGCTGGGCAATCTCCATGCTGCGCATGATCCCTATCGACCGTAGCAAGGGCAAGGACGCCTTCGCCCATGTCGTCACCCAGGGTCGAAAGCGTCTGGCCGATGGTCAGTGGATCATCATGTTCCCCGAAGGTACACGTATCGCTGTGGGTAAAAAAGGTCAGTACAAAGGCGGCGGTGCCCGCCTGGCAGTGGAAACCAATACTCCTGTCGTACCTGTCGCCGTGAATTCTGGCGAATGCTGGCCCAAAAACTCTTTCACCAAATTGCCAGGCACCGTCACCGTATCGGTTGGCAAACCGATTCCACCGAATGATATGAATGCGGTGGAATTGATGGCAGAAGTAGAAAAATGGATAGAGGCCGAAATGCGTGTGATTTCGCCACAGGTGTATCAATCGGAATCAAAGTAATTTTCCGCAGCATGCCTCAAGCTGAACCGGAACTTTCCAATAGTTGTTCACACTTGTCTGGATGAATAAGATAATCACTAAGCCAGTCGAAAACCCGACTGGCTTTGTTTTTTATGTCTTCCCCAAAACCATACGAAGACAACAAGCGTATGCCGTTGGGATCAGCTAGTACGCCCTCAGTCAACTGCAATCTGGATTTGTCACTGTGGTCTGCAACGACACATAGTGGTGTCAAATAGCTTTCCAGTAATGGGGCCAGCACCAGATTATGAGATGAAACGATCACCATGCTGGAACTGGACAGGCTTTGCAAAACTGCGGCAGCAGCCGAGATGGATTCCTGGTGATTGGTACCCCGAAAGATTTCATCAATCACAAACACGGTCTGCTGATGGCTTCCGGCAACATCCAGTAATTCTTTGGCACGCCTGAGTTCTGCCTGGTACAGGCTTTCACTTACCATCAGTGAATCTTCACTCTGCATGCTTGAGTACACCGCTCCCACGGGAACACTGGCAGAAGCCGCATAACAAAAACCAAAAGCACGGGCAACGATAAGATTCAAACCTATGGTGCGCAGCAATGTACTCTTGCCTATACCATTCTGCCCTGAAACAAAAGCACCTTTCCCTTCCAGTGCAATGCTTAAGGCTGAAGCCTGCTGTAACAATGGATGCACCACATGCTGCAAGTGCAATCGCTTCCCACTTGCAGGCGACGACCAACAATATTGTGGAACCGATTGCAAGTGTCTGACCAGTGCCAGATCAGCTTCCAGATTTGCCACGCGCAGGTACACCCTGCGTAAAAAATCCTGATTATTCCGTACTATCATGCAGGTTTTAAAATAATGCCGGATATTGTCCAGCAAGAACCATTCGGTATACTCCTTCACAACCGGCAGGAACATGAATGCTGGTCGGCTCAGGCTGCGCATAATTCTATGCGCTTGATTACCATCTTCGGTCTGCGTCGGCGTATCCGACGGTGCCTGGTTCTCCAGCGAATTGAAGCTTTTCAATAAGGCGCGCAAGGTTTGCAGTTTCTTTGACCATTCCTCGATCCGGTCAGAGTAGCGTGCCTGTAACGCCAGCAAAACACCCCATGCCAGCACAACTGCTAACCAGGCATAAGCCGTCGATGTCAGTGCAAGCAAGAGTAGCAGAATGGTGCCGACAGGTAGCAGCCACATGAATTTGTACCATGCTGCCGGATCGGGAATAGCATGCGTAAAAATCTGTTCGCTGATCTCTATTTCGACTTCACGTAAGGGCAGACAGTGCTGCTGCAATATGCCATGCAATACAGGATCAGCGATCAGTTTCTGCAAGCGCTGCCTGCCATCATTGTCCTGCGTATCCACGCGCAAGCGCTGGTGTAACATTTGCTGAGCAAAAATACTGCTTCCCACGGCCAGTCTATCGGCGTAAGCATCCAGTAACATATCCTTGGCAGTATGCTCATCAATGCGCTTCACATCATCACTTTTCGCACTGCGATACAACATGGCAATATCGCTACGGGCAAAAGGAAAATCAACTGGCTTCTTGTGAGGAAGGCGCCACAAAAAGGAAATCTTTTTAACCAGACGGTCCCAGTAATTCTGCAGCAATGTCAGTATATTCATGTGACCCTGTTGGGTATGTGGCGAATTGAGCTTTCTCGTGTTCAGGCAGGTTGAGCTACTTGCGCAGAATTCAAGCGGCCTGAAATAAATAAAAGAAAAGCAATCAACAAAAACCCGTTTTTTGACGCAAAAACACGAAAACCTGAAAATAGGTCACACTATTGGACATGCCAGCAAAAAAACTGGCCATAAGTTCCACGTCATATTGAATCAGGATTACCCAAGCTGAAATGAAACCCCGCATTCCATCTATTGGCAAGGCCATACAAATGGCTTTGCAACTGGACTTATTCAGTGATTTTCTGGTGCCGGACAAACTGCGTCCCGCGCCTGCTGTGCCACCCACTCCAGCCAAAGACAAAATTCAAAGGGATGAAGTGCGGCCGCTCACGCCTCCGCCGTCCACCTTTGTCAATACCAGCAACAAGCGACGCATACTGATACAGGATTATTTGCTGGAATATGATTTGCAGCGTTCAAAACGCCGCAGTATCGGTTTCCTGATCAATGAAGACGGATTGCGCATCACGGCACCGCGCTGGGTGACGATTGCCGATATTGAAACGGCAATACAGGAAAAACAGAGCTGGATATTGCGCAAGCTGACCGAGCGCAGGGAACGTACCCAGCGCCAGCTCGAACCCAAAATGCACTGGAAGGATGGGGCCAAGCTACCTTACCTTGGTGGCGAGATCGCGCTGCAGATTGCGCCGGCCTCTATCAGCGGCACCCATTTCCTGGCAGACCAGGGCACACTGATCATCAATCTGCCAGCCGATGCCGGTGAACAGCAATTGAAAGATCGTGTGCAAAGCTGGTTGCAGCAGGAAGCCAAGCGGGTATTCAATGATCGCTTGCCTGTGTTTGCAGAAAAACTGAATGTGCGCTATCAGAGCATGGCACTGTCAGCGGCGACCACACGCTGGGGTTCTTGTACTTCTCAAGGGAAAATACGCCTGAACTGGCGGCTGATTCATTTTTCACCGATGATTATTGATTACGTCATCGCACATGAACTGGCACACTTGCGGGAAATGAATCACAGTCCGCGTTTCTGGGCGACGGTGCAATCCGTATTCCCTGACTTTGAACTGGCCCGCGACAAGTTGCGACAGCATGCCAGCGCCGATCTGCCGGCATTTTAAGTCTTGATTGCCAATCCTGCACTGATGGACAGCGCAAGATTGGCCAAAATCCAGGTGACCTAACGCACCTCACAAATCAGACTACCTGATTTTTTTTCATTGCTGGCATTTTCCTGGCTGTTACCGGCAGGGAAGCTGACTGGCGGGCTAAATTGCATGCCTGGATTATTCGGCAACAGTACCGGTGGTTTCGAGAAGCTGATGGCATAGGCAAACTGTCCGGCTGATACCTCCAGCAAGCCGGCATCGTTTTTCAGGAAGATTGTTCCATCCAGCACCTGGATATACAGGCCAGGCGGTCTGCCAGCGCCCTGAGGGTCATTCACACCAGACAATTCAGGCGGTACATATTCGGCAATGAAGATGGTGCCGCGTATGCCTATCGATGCGGTCGGTGTATTCAGGCCAAACCGCTCCTTGTTGCGCTTGCCCAGTATGCCGGTCACGGCACGCATGCCGCCCTTGATCAGGGTCATGGCAAACCCATCATTGTTTGGTTTGTCTTCTTCGAAAGAAAACTGGTCTATGCGCAATTGTGTATTCGGGCGCAGGGTGACTTCGCTATTATCGGCAAACTTGATACGGGCATAGGTATCTTTTTCTGCAATCAGAACATCGCCCTGTTCGACCGTCGATTTCTGCGTCAATACCTTGACCGTACCGTCGGCTTTCTTGACCAGCAAGGGGCCACTCAGGTGCGTGACTGCCCCCGCGACCTGGGCTGCGAAACTGAATGCGCAGCTCAGGCATAGCGATAGCAGGAAAAGAAACTTAATTGCAGTACAGTTTTTTATCAGTAGCATTTTTTAATACTCCGTTATCACTTGTGCCGGCAATACTGCTTCTTTGTTCAAACCTGGTTTCACGACCTGAATCACCGTTACCACTCTCAAAGAAACTCGATGAATTGGTAATCGAATTGGTGATGGCCAGGGTCGAACTGATATAGCTGTTCAGGGCCGCATTGATAGAATTGGTCAGCACATTGCCAGTCCGGATATCACCAATAGGCAAGACTATCGTGCAACCCAGCAAACCAGGATTGGCCGCGCATTGCGCCAGCGTAGGCAAGACTGCCGAGCAGCCGGCAATTGCCGGGTTAGCCGCACAACTTGCCAGGCTTGGTAACACCACGCTGCAACCGCTGGCAGCCGGCCTGGCGATACAGGCATTCAGTGTCGGCAACACAGCGCTGCAACCAGCCGCTGATGGTGTCGCAATACAGGCAGTCAGGCTGGGTAAGACCACGCTGCATCCTGGCAAAGCAGGGTTGGCCACACAGGCATTCAAGCCCGGCAAAACAGCTGCACATCCGGCAGTGCCCGGATTGATGGTACAGGCAGCCAGGCTAGGTAACACCGCTGAACAGCCCGCCAGCGCAGGATTTGCAGTACAGGCGGCCAGACTTGGCAGAATCACACTGCAACCCACTGTTGAAGGTGCCGCAATACAGATTGGAAACCTTGGCAAGACCTGCGTACAACCAGGCAGGCTTTGGTTGGCTACGCAACTGGCGACGCTTGGCAATACCACGCTGCAACCTGGTAAGGTTGGTGTGTCGATACAACTGGCCAGGCTTGGCAACACATTGCTGCAACCAGCCAGCGTAGGTGTCGCAATACAGGCACTGATGCTAGGCAAGACTGCACTACAACCTGGCAAACTTGGGCTGGCAATACAAGCCGCCAGGCTAGGCAATATCACTGAGCAACCGGCCAGACCTGGATTGGCGATACAGGCATTCAGCGTCGGCAACACCACGCTACAACCTGGCAAGGTCGGGGTGGCAGTACAGACTGCCAGACCAGGCAAGACATTGCTGCAACCGGCCAGTGTCGGTGTGGCGATGCAAGCCGCCAGGCTAGGCAGGACAGCGCTGCAACCTGGCAGGCTGGGGCTGGCGCTACAGGCTGCCAGTGTCGGCAAGACAGCACTGCAACCTGCCAGGATCGGGGTCTGTATACAGGCCGCCAGCGTCGGCAAGACTGCGCTGCAACCTGCCAGCGAAGGACTGGCAGTACATGCAGCGACCGACGGCAATACGGCAGAGCAGCCAGCAATATTCGGCGCAGAAATACAGGCCGCCAATGCCGGCAAGATCACGCTACATCCCTGCAGCGTTGGCGCAGCCGTACATTGCGACAAACTAGGCAGCACTGCGCTGCAACCGTTGACGCCGGGATTGGCAATACAGACTGTCAGGCTAGGCAATATGGCGCTGCAACCTGCGGTCGATGGATTGGCTATGCATGCAGCCAGCGTTGGCAAGATCAGGTTGCAACCAGCAACGGTGGGGTTGGCGAGACAGGTACTCAGGCTGGGCAAGACACTGGCGCAACCAAACAGCGACGGATTAGCGATACAGGCACTGATAGTCGGCAGTACCGTACTGCATCCGGCCACAGTCGGCGATGCACGGCAAGTCTCGATGCTGGGCAAGACCACACTGCAACCATTCAGGTCAGGTTTAGCCATACAGGCCGCCAGGCTGGGCAACACTGAACTGCATCCTTGCAAGGTCGGCGTAGCGATACACGCAGCCAGGCTGGGCAGCGGCGCATTCAGGAAAGCTTGCTGGGTGACGTTACCACCGCTGACGGTACCGGAAATCAGGATGGCATCACCCGCTTTCAGCAAAATATTGCCGGTAGTCGACACCACACCGGTGCTTCCCACGGTCAGTTTGTCGGCAGTACTGCCGCTGGCACCAGCTTCCAGAGTGATATTGCCGCCGTTGGCACTGGCGACGGTACCATTGACAGTCAGAGGGCTGTGCGCTACCAGGCTGATATTGCCCGCCTTGGTACGCACTGCATCACCATTGTCCAGTGTAATGGCACCCACATTGTCGATGATGATATTGCCGGTGCTGCCGGCAGTGCTCTGAACCACGTTGCGCAAGGTAAGAGCACCCGTATTATTGACCTTGATATCGGTATTGGCACCGCTATTATTGGCGAGCAGCAAAGGCACCTGGGTCTGCAAGGCGGTTCCATTGCCGATGCCGCCGCTGGCTGAGGCATCCAGTGAAGCACCACTGATCAAACCACTGGATTGCACAATACTGCCACCCGTCGCCGACAGTGTCACCACACCGGTGCCAGCACTGATAGGTGCGCCAATAGTGATATTGCCGGCATTTGCCGTCAGAATGGCATTGCCGTTGGTGGCGATGCCATTCAGGCTATAGTTGCTGGAACCATTACCACCAGTCAGGTTACTGACATTGATACCCTGGGTATTCACAAAACTGAAACTGCCAGCACTTTTTGCTGCCAGGTTGCTGATCACGTTCAGGCCATTCAGTGTGATGGCCCCATTTGCGACCACGCCCAAATCCTGCACGGTAATGGGATTGAGTTGGGTGATATTCGACCCACTCAACAAGCCTATGCGTGTGGTGGTCAGGTGTTTGATATCGGTGGCAGCACTGGCATTGGTATCGGTGATGGCAACCACAGAAATCGGGCCGGATGCGTCAGTCAGGCTGTCGGTGCCGATGGCAATATTGGCAGCACTGACCCTGTATAGATTGGTCACTGCCAGACAAGGGGAAGCGCTGCAAGTGGCAGAACCGACGGTAATGGCACGTCCCACGGTATAGGGACGAATACCAAAATCGCTAGCCGTCACGCCACCCGGACCACCAAGCACCAGTTGATCGGCAATGAAGCCTATCTTGGCCGTACCAGCGTTGACGTTATCAGAAATCGTCAGTGTACCAGTACCCGAGCTTAATACGACAGGCTGGTTATTGGTGACAATGCCAGTAATGGAGGCGATGTTGGTGACATTCAAATTACCTGCGTTAAAGACATTCAGCCCGCCAGTTCCCAGCCCGGCAGGATTCAGATCTGCCGCCAATGAGCTGAAACTGTTGCTGGTATTGGTCAGGTTGACCGGTCCTTTGGTTTGCAAGGCGAGGCCATTGCCAACAATGGGATTACCTGCTGTCTGGCTGATACCAGAAGTAGAATCAGAAGTCAGCTTGATGGTCGATATCGTATTGATCCCGCTGTAACCATCTACCGTAGTCACATTGATGGGATTGACCGAACGGTACAGAAAACTGCCGGTGCTGGCCGAACCTGAAATGACGCCTATGGTATTGGCGTCGGAAAGGTTGACGCTATAACCGCGCGCCTGCACCGAGCTGGCACCATCAATAATGGCACCGCTCTGTTGTGAAATAGTGTTACCGGAATTTAAGGTGAGCGAGGTGTTCACGTTTTGCAAAGCACCACCGGCGCCAGAACTCATGGGGCCCTTGATGTCGATTGCACCGCCACCCATGTTGCCGATTTTCAGGCGTGTGGCTGTGATCCTGTTCAATTCGCCAGCAGACAATTCCAGTGTGCTGGCCAGCGCATTCGTCGCACCCGTGGCAAGATGAATACTGCCACCGCCATTCGCATCCAGCGTAACGGCACCGCTACCTGCATTCACTGTTCCAAGCAAATCCATCTTGTCCGATTTGATGGAAATAGCAGCGCCAGAACTATTGATCTGGGCACCAGCAGCAGTGCTGGTCAAGGCATCGGCACCGGCAACCTGCAAAGTAATGGCACCACCAGTACTATTGATATTTCCCCCAGCAAACTGGTTGATACCGCCCTGACCATTGATGGTCACCAGGCCGTTATTGGTAATCACCGGTGCACTGATATCTGTTGTGAAACTAGCAGGCGAACTGAGGTAAATTCCTGCGCCAGAAGTCTGCTGCTTGACGCCGTAACCAGTCGCACCTACATCATTGACCACCAGATTGGCAGCGATACTGGCGATGCGAATATCCCCACTGCCGGTATTGAGCGCATTCACTTTGGCCGCTTGCACCCCCATATTATCCGTTGCAATCGTCCCGTGCAGGCCACTCACAGCGCTCAGCTTCAGGTCTTTGGCATAGATGATGCTGCCGTTTTGCTGGATGACATCCGCGCCAGTGCTAATCGTGACATTGCCATTCGTCGAGGAATTGCCGCGTGCATCAATACCGCCCGAGCCGACATTGATAAACCCCGTGCTATTGACCAGAACGTCGCCACCCACGCCTACCGTGCTCGGAAATGTCACCAATGACTTGAAGGTGGTCTTGCCACTGGCACTGGTACTGATCTGCCCGCTATTGGTAGTCAGCTTGGCGACCACGATATCGGCCGTCTGTGGTGAAGCACCGGTGCCGGTTTGCAAGGTGATGGTGCCGGTACCGGAGGCCTTGATTTCCAGATTGGGGTCAGCAGCTATCAGATTGATGCCACGGGTGGCGCTGACATCAGTCGCTGCATTACGCGTCCTGAGCGTCAGGCTGGAATTGCTGGGCAGGGATATCAGGCTACTAAAAAAAATACCACTGGTATCGATATAATTGGTTGCTTCCAGCACGATATTCGTACCTGGGGCAAGCCCCTGGATTTCTGACTGATTCACAGTGGTCGGGCTGGCATCAGCAAAATTGATCGTACCTATGCCAGAACCCTGAAAGGTGCCAGTACCATCGGATGCACCGTCACCAGTACCGCCACCAATCGTGATGGAGGAAGGGTCAAGCAATAAAGTACCGTTCTTGCCACGCGAGGCACTGACATCTACTTTTGCATGAAAATCCAGGTTTTGCTTGCCCGAAGTTTCAACAAAGCCGCCATTCCCGCTCGCGCTGCCGGCACGTGCAGAAATGCTGCCATTGACCCGTGTCACCTCATCTGACCAAACGATGACCTTGCCGCCATCCCCGCTCTTGCCAGCGTTGGCGGAAATAGTCGCATCGCTGCCGACAAAGGTACGCTTGGCATTCATCACACCGGCATTGTCGCCGTGATAATCGCCGCCGACCAGAATCTGGCCACCGCCCGTATCGCCACTGGCATCAACCTGGGCATTGCCTGCCAGTGCCACGCGCTGCCCCAGAATCTGGATGTCACCCCCCTTGCCGGCACCAGTCGCGGTAGTAAGGCTGCCGCTATCCAATACCGTATCCTGGCTGGCCTTGAAATATATTTTGCCATTCTCGCCGACCACGACACTGTTGGCACTGACCAGCCCGCGCTGATTGATGAGCGCGCCATAGATACCGATCTTGCCACCGGCAGCGATCACCTGTCCCAAGTTGACAGCCTGATCCTTGCTGGCGCTGACCACCACATGCACATCGGGATTGGCTGAATCAACCAGTTTCACAGATTGACCAGCGGCCAGCAGGATATCGCCATTGGGTGAAGTGATGATGCCGCTGTTTTCAATATCAGGTGCAATCAGATACACGTGCCCGCCTGCCGGTGTCGTAATGGCACCCTGATTGCTGATCTTGCCTGCCTGTTCACCCGCAGAAAAATTCAGCTTGCCGGCTTTGAAATCGCTGTCGCTCATGCCCAGACTGGACACCACCAGGCCGTTCACATCCACCTGCGCGCCCTTGCCAAACAGGACGCCGTTCGGGTTGATCAAAAACACCCGTCCATTTGATTGTAGTGCGCCCAGTATCTGCGAAGGATTTTGGCCGGTGACGCGGTTCAATACTGCGCTATTGGCGTTTTCCTGAATGAAGCGGGTAATATCACCGGCATTGATGGAAAAATCCTGCCAGTTGATGATGGCACCCGGCGTATTGGTAATCGTAAACAGATTACCGTCCTTGTTGAAAATAACCTTGCCATTGACCACTTGCGGCCCAACCGGATTGGCCATGCCAGGTGCATGGCAAAAACAGGTAAGCAACAAAGCCGGCAGCAATTTTGGTAGTAGCTTTGGTAATAGCCGGGGTAAAGACCCAATGCGCCGGTTCGCCGCCAATGTGGATTCAGATTGAGCGAACATACTGATTTCTTTCCTCATGCTCTTCCTCACCAATCATTAATAGTTCACGCCGAACCTGACATGCAAGCGCCGGTCATCTTTGCTCAGTTCGTCAGGTGTTTTCAGGGATTTGCCATAATCCATTTGCAGGGACATGGCCCGTGACATCGCCAGCCTGACGCCGATGCCGACACTGGCAAGGGAAGCCGAACTTGATTCTCCAGGCAAGGCCTTGTTGCGCGACAGATGGGCTGCATCATAAAACCCCAGTAACTGGCATTGTGTGAAACTGGCGGTAAAACTGGTACACAGATTCGGCGTATAAATCTCTGCACTGATCAAGGAACCATAATCATTGGCCAGTGCACGTTCAGTGAACCCGCGCACGCTACTGGCACCACCGGCACCGAACTGTTCGCCCGGCACCAGGCTGTCCCGCGTATATTGGCCGCTCAGCATCAGCTTCAATTGCCACGCGGCCGGCAATACCCGGCTGAAGCCGACACCGTAGCGGACTATGGTGTAGCCAGCAGTAGCACCGCTACGCACGCGCTGAAAATCTTCGGTCTTGCCTTTTTCACCGCCAGGCAAATTGTGCAGGGCAGTCAGGTAGGCGCTGGTTTCACCACTGGCGGAACTGTGGGTGCCAGAATACGTCAGGCTGACTGGATTCACAGTAACGTCACTACCCAGTTGCACGCCCAGCAGGGAAACATTGTTCTTGTAGGCCTTGTGGTCAAAACCCAGGCTCAGGCGCGATTCAAAATCTTCCTTGCGGCCCAGGTTGTAGTTGTAACGGCCACCAACCACCGAACCGCGGCCACTGACTGCCAGGTCGAAAATGCCAGCAACGATCGAGCCGGAATCGACATTTGAATAACTGGCATACAGGTCTACCGTATCCCCCAGCGCATAAATCGGCAGATGGTAACCAACGCCAAACACACTGTATTGGCTGGGCTTTTGCATGGTGGTCGTGTATTGCAGGCTGAGTACATCGTCACGGCCACTGATATTGGCGTGCTGGAACAATAATCCCACGTGGTTCTTGCCGGTATTGCTGTCACCGGAATTGTCCAGAGTGGCACCGACGGTCCATGGCTTGCTGTCGGTGACATTCAATACCGCATTCACTTCACCTTCATCATTGGCGGTCTGGAACTGCAGGTTGGTTTTCTTGGCAGGGTTTTCATTCGCCGCTTTCAAACTCTCAGACAGTTTTTTGACATTCGGTGTATCGCCCTTGCGCAATTGCGGCAGGCTTCGGCGCACATTGGCTTCATCAAAAAACTTGTTGCCCTTGACGCTGACACTGCCTATGCGTGCCTGCACCACAATGAACTTGACCACACCTTGATTCAATTCTTGTTCCGGCAACACCACCTGCACCAGGCTATAGCCTTTGTCGCGGTAGGCTTTTTCCAGTGCTTCCAATGCTCTCTGCACATCGGCAAAACTGCGGTTCTTGCCAGTAAAGGGAGCCAACAATGCATTGATCGCTGCGGGTGCCAGCAAATTATTACCCTTGACATCAAAAGCACTGATCTCAAAGCGGCCAATGACACTTTCAGTGTCTTGCGCTGCCAGCGGATAGCAGGCTCCCAGGCCAATGGCAAATGCCAGGCAAACAGAAAGGTGATGCGTGAAATGCTTGTTATTCAACGGTCTCATACTAAGATTTCCCGGTTGCTGAGTCGTGCCATGTCAACAAGTTCTTACAGTAAGAGGGATTGCATTCCTCCATACCGATGGTAGCGATCGAAAAATACTGCGGTATTACATACAAACAGAAACGAGCTGCTCTGTGGGCTCTGGAATCAGAACATGTGCAAAAGAAATAGGCGAATGCCTGCTCAAGCGAAGTATCCTGCAATCCAATTCGGACCACAAGCAGAATGTTGCTATTTCTTACATCTCCTGACTTGACAGCAAATTGGACTTGATGTTTATGCACCTGCCGTGTTATTACGCACTGACTACGCTAGGCATCTTGTCTTGTTGCCGCATTTCAACAATTTGGCGAAATTCAAACAATATGATTTCCCGCCATAGTGATGCGTCGTTTTTGCGTAAAAAATTACCCAAGAGAGGGAGACTGGAGGACAGAGAAAGCCTCGCAGTACAATTCCTAAGAGCTGAAGACAAGGATAACCTTTGTCTATACGTGCCTAACAAAAAGTCAATCGCAGTAAACTGGTATTAGTGAATATCATGATGGTAATCCTTCAGAATTTGTTGGGTTGCTCTCAGGACTCCCCCAAGACGATTGAGATTTTTCAAGGGCGCGCAAGCGCCCTTTTTTTCCATTCAGCCATCCGGACCAGCATGTCAACGAATACATCAAGATTGCTGTCATTAGACGCGTTTCGCGGGTTCACCATCGCCAGCATGTTCCTGGTGAATAATCCGGGTGACTGGGGTCATCTGTATCCGCCACTGGCGCATGCAGAATGGTCAGGCTGGACATTTACCGACTGTATTTTCCCCTTCTTTCTGTTCATTGTCGGGGTTTCCCTGCATCTGTCGACCAATCAGAAAATCCTGGCCGGCTATGCACAAGGCCCCTTGCTGCGGCAATTGCTGAAACGTGCGTGCTGGATTTTCCTGATTGGCCTGATGCTGAACCTGATCCCCAGTTTTGATTTCCAGTCCGTGCGCATTCCTGGCGTATTGCAGCGCATCGCCCTATGTACCATGCTGGCAGCGCCGCTGGTCATTTACTGTAACTGGCAGCAGCAATGCGTGTGGATATTCGCCCTGATGGCCGTGTATTCGCTCATCATGCTGGGTGTCAGTGTGCCGGATGCAGACGGCAACTGGGCCAGAGCCGTACTGGAACCCGGCAAGGATGCCGGTGCTTACCTGGATCGATGGCTGCTGGATGGCCATCTGTGGAAGCGCTCCAAAACCTGGGACCCGGAAGGCTTGCTAAGCAGTTTGCCAGCCGTCGCCAGCGTCATGCTGGGGGTACTGACCGGGCGCTACCTGTCGGCCAAGCTGGATCCTGCCGTCAAGACGGCCTGGTTATTCACTACTGGACTAGCCTGTCTGGCGCTGGGGCAGATACTGGACAGCGTGCTGATGCCCATCAATAAAAGTTTGTGGACACCCTCTTACAGCATCTTCATGACGGGCTGGGCGCTGATCAGCCTGGCCTGTTTTTACTGGCTGCTGGATGCGAATCCTTCGGTCAGCCTCAAAGCCGGTATGGCCAAGTTTTGCCGTCCGCTGATCATGTATGGTATGAACGCCCTGTTTTTGTTCACCCTGTCAGGCCTGATCGCCAAGATGATGGGATTTATCCATATCAACTCAGCCGATGGCAGCAACCCCAGCCTGCATGCGGCGCTGTATGCGCCGATCAAGGCTTTGCCGCTGATGGCAGTGAATGCCTCGTTACTGTATGCCCTGCTGTTCAATCTGATTATGTTGCTGTTTGCCTGGGGAATGTGGAAGAAACGCTGGTTTGTGAAAGTGTAATGCAGTAGCATCTCAGGTCTTTCGCAGTTTTTGCATTTTTTGGCGCATTGTCGCCTCCTTACGGCATCAGCACACGCATGTTTTCGCTTCAGAATTTTACCTTGACGACCTCGTTCCTGAAAAAGATCAGGCTTCCACTGTTAGCAGCCAGTATGGGCGCCATGCTCCTGGCCTGTAGCACACCACCAGAAAAACCACAGTCCATAGCCAAGGCTACTAAAACTGACCCGACCATGGTCCCGCAAAATGCGCCGGTCAGTTTTCCGGTGATGCCGCGTGAGGCCCCGCCGTTGCCGCGTGAGTTCAGGGCGGTGTGGGTATCTACCGTGGCAAATATAGACTGGCCTTCACGACGCGACCTGAACAGTGACAAACAAAAGGCCGAAGCCATTGTCATTCTCGACAATGCAGTGCAACTGAAACTCAATGCCATCGTCTTGCAGGTGCGTCCAGCAGCGGATGCCATTTATCCATCCAGCATTGAACCCTGGTCAGAATTCCTGACCGGCGAACAGGGTAGACCGCCGCAACCGTATTACGACCCCTTGCAATTCTGGCTGGAACAGGCCCATGCCCGTGGGCTGGAACTGCATGCCTGGTTCAACCCCTATCGCGCGCGGACTGCCCAATCCAAAAGTGTCATGGCCAGCAACCATATCAGCCGCATGGCACCGCAAGCCGTCAAGACTTACGGTGACTTGCAATGGATGGACCCGGGTGAACCTATCGCCATGCAGCAAACCCTGAACGTGATACTGGATGTAGTGCGCCGCTACGATGTCGATGGCATCCATATCGACGATTATTTTTATCCCTACCCGATCAAGGCTGCGAACGGCAATGAAGTGGATTTTCCGGATGATCCATCATGGATAGCCTATCTGCAGTCCGGCGGACGGATGGCGCGGGCCGACTGGCGACGCAGCAATGTGAATCACCTGGTGGAAACCGTTAATCTGCGCGTACATCAGGAAAAACCCTGGGTCAAATTTGGCGTCAGTCCCTTTGGCATAGGTCGCCCGGACAGGTTGCCGGCAGGCATCAGCGGTTTTAGCCAGTACGACAAACTGTATGCAGATGTGGAACTGTGGCTGGCCAATGGCTGGCTGGATTACCTGGCCCCGCAACTGTACTGGCCCATAGGCCAGGGGCCACAGGCTTTCAAGGTCTTGCATGATTACTGGCTGGAACAGAATGTCATGGCCCGCCATGTCTGGCCTGGCCTGTACACCAGCCGCATCGACAACAGCGACAAATCCTGGATGGCAGATGAAATCCTGAACCAGGTGGATGCCATGCGCGAAAAAGGCGGAAACGGTCATGTGCATTTCAGCATGGCAGCACTGAACCAGAATCGCAAGGACATACGCAAACGCCTGGCCGCCGAGAAATACACATCGCAGGCCGTGATACCTGCCAGCTCCTGGCTGGACAAGAAACCGCCCGGCAGTCCAGTGCTGGAAGTGAGTGAGGACAAGAAGTCGCTGCAAGTGTCCATCCCTGATCTGGCCAATACCCGCCTGCTGGCAATCTGGAAGCGTACTGGTCAGCAATGGCTGTTCAGCGTTGTCCCGGCCCAGAGCATGCGACTGGATTTATCCGATGATTCACAATCCGGTGCCATCAAACAGATTACCGTATCGGCCATCAGCCGTACCGGCCAGGAAAGCATGCGTTCCAGTTATAGCCTGCCGTAGTGTCAGCAAAGTCAGCCATCTCCCCCGCCTGGCCATATCTGGCCAGACGGGTTGCCATACCTGCCCAGTTTCCTGATTTTCCGGCGTCCCGCAAAAAACAGATATCAAAGTGTGGTTTTTAGATACGCTTTGCAAGCTGTATCACGCACATTTTTTCGTTCACTTCCCACTGCGGCCAGAACAAAATCTGCGCCGTCGCCGTGCTTGGGAAGGCTGACCTAGTACCCAAATCCCATATCTTTTGGTTATCGCCCCTCATGAAATTTTCATTTGTCACCAGCAAGCGCGAAACCCTAGTCTGGAATACATCAATAAATATTTATATCAATTCTGATCGCATTTCGTCGGAATTGCCTTCAATTCAGCTTAAAAATCAATGTAGTTTGACCTCAAGGAGAGACCAGTGAAGTTAAAGACCATAGCGCGGTGCATCGCCCTGATAGGTATCTCAGCCGGTAGCAGCGGCTGGGTGCTGGCGCAGGAAAAACCTGCAGACGTACCGCAAAGAATTGAAATTACTGGTAGTAGCATCAAACGTATTGCGGTGGAAGGTGCGGTACCGATTGAAATCATTACCCGCAAACAGCTGGAAGCCGCAGGCATTGTGACGGCCGAGCAGTTTATTGCCAATCTGAACATCAATGGCAATGGCTCTGACAACCTGGCCAGCAATGCTGACGTCACCTCTGGTGCGCAACGCGGCAATAATGGCGCCTCTTCCGCCAATCTGCGTGGCCAGGGTGCCGAGAGTACGCTGGTGCTGCTGAACGGCAGACGCGTCGCCACCCACGGCATGAAGGGTTCGGCAGTCGATCTGAACTCCATCCCCATGGCGGCAGTCGAAAGAATTGAAGTCCTGAAAGATGGTGCATCGGCAATTTATGGTACTGACGCCATTGGCGGTGTCATCAACTTCATCCTGCGCAAGAACTATAGCGGGCTGGAAGCACAAGCGTTCACCGACGTGACACAACAAGGTGGCGGCAATATCAAACGCGTTTCCGTCGTCGGTGGTTTTGGTGATCTGGACAAAGATAATTACAATGTCCTGCTGACGGCAGCCCATAGCGAAAATGATGCCCTGCGCGGCGACCAGCGCGATTTCGTCAATACCTTCCAGCCCAATCGCGGTTTGTCGGTTGATACGCGTGGTACACCTAATGCCACGGTATTTGCAACCTCATTGGCCAATACCATACTCAGCAACAAGAGTAATAACGGCCCGGTCTTGCCTGGTACGACCCAGGTGATGAATGCCATCAATGTACTCAACTTGCCAGGTGGCGCAGGCTGTGGTGCCGTCGATGGCATGGCGCCTTATGATGCCAAGTTATGGGATGTGGCTTCCTCCAAATATGCTTGCGCCTGGGACACTGGCCGCGCTGCGGTACTGCAACAGCCCGTCAAAAATGATAACTTTGTCGGACGTGCCACGTTCAAGATAGGTACCCATCAATTGTTTGCTGAAGCAGTCGGCTCTCAGGTTGAAGTATCCAAGCGTTTTTCGCCGAATCAGGTTTCCCCCGGCACCAACTTCCCTGCTTCTTCATTTTATCCAAGCACAGGAGCTGCCTATAATTCTGTCTTCAATGCAATTGTTGCGGTATTCCCCAGCATAGAAGCGAATCGTGGTGCGCCTATCGCCTACCGCTGGCGTTGTATGGAATGCGGTAACCGTGAGATCACTACCAAGACAGAAGCTGCTCGCCTGCAATTAGGCGCTGATGGCCAGATCGGCAAATGGGACTACCGCGTTGGTTTGTCGCGTGCCTACAGCGAATCCGAATCGAAACTGGGTACTGGTTATAACTACACGGTGGCCCTGGCGAATGCGCTGGGTACCGGAATCATCAATCCTTTCCTGAAGCCCGGCGAAAAACAGTCGCAAGCTGCGCTTGATCTGATCAACAGTACGTCTGCTGCTGGTGTCACCCTGTATGGCGGTAAAACCACATTGACGCAGGCAGACGCGGCCCTGTCTGGTGAAGTCTGGCAATTGCCTGCAGGTGCGGTCATGGCCGCCGTCGGCACGGACGTGCGCAAGGAAGAATATACTTTCAATGGCGATCTGCGAGTATCCAGTGTCCGCCCTGCCATTCTGAATGCACCATTCGATGACAGCAATGCCTTGCCTAAAGTCAGCCGCGATATACGTGCCGTCTATGCAGAAGTATTGGTGCCAGTGTTCAAATCACTGGAAGTCACCGTTGCCGGTCGCCAGGATCACTATTCTGGTTTTGGCAATACCTTCAACCCTAAAATAGCTTTCCGTTATACACCGACAGATACCTTGCTGTTCCGTGGTTCGTATAATACGGGTTTCCGTGCACCGTCTTTCAACCAGTTGTTTAACGGCATTACCGATTCACCGTATGCAGGTAAAGACCTGGCCGATCCCGCCACTTGCCCGACCTTGAAAGTCGATAGCAGCAAACCCGGCTGCTCTGCTATTACACCGAATATCCTGACCGGTGGTAAAACCACACTGGGTCCGGAAAAAGCCAAACAGGGCACAGTAGGCGTAGTCTGGGCACCAAGCAGTAACTTCAGTGCCAATGCTGACATCTGGGAAATCCGTAAGGAAAATTCCATCATGTCCATAGACCTGACCACCATGCTGCAAAATTATGACCTGTTCAGGGATCAGTTCTTGCGTGACAGCACTGGTGCCCTGGCCTTTGTTGACCAACGCTGGGTCAATGCCGGTTCCAGCATTACCCGTGGCGTAGAAGTTGGTGCTAAAGCAAATGGCGAAATCCTGCATGGCAAATGGACAGCCGGTCTGGACGGTTCATACCTGCTGGAGAAAAAATCCCGCCCTATGGCTAACGCCCCCTATGGTGCCAGCGAAGTCGGCAGATTCACCTTCACCGGCGATCTTGGCCTGAAGTGGAAGCACACTGCCTTTGTCACCTATACCGAAGGTAACTGGACAGGGATGCTGACACAGATTTATCGTGCCGGTTATAAAGATCAGGTATTGCCCGGTGTGCAAAGCGGGCTAGTCATGCCTTCGGACTACAATCCGGATGTCAAAGCCTATACCATCTACAACATGAGCGTGACCTATAGCGGCATCAAGAGCCTGACGCTGACGGCAGGCATGAAGAACATCTTCAATACCGACCCACCGTTTGCCATCACCTATGACAGCAATACCGGTGCCGGCAGTTCATGGGAACCACGCGTAGCAGACCCACGCGGCCGTACTTTCACCTTGCTGGCAAATTACAAGTTCAAGTAATTGTCTGGCAAATAAAAATCCCCTTATGTGAACAACATCAGGGGATTTTTTCATCGGCTTTTTTTTTGCGGCTAATTGCCAGCCGGATTCATCAGTTTGCCGATAAAGATGATCAACCCCGTCTGACGGTCGCGTATCATGAACAGGAAAGGGTGATCGAGTGTCACCTTGATGGGTGTATCGACAATCACGCTGGTCACCCCCACCACGACACCGGTAGCGGCTGCCGCTTCAGTTCCCTTTTCGTCGACATTGATAAATGCCTTGTGTACGATGGCCGACACAGACAAATCGCGATTACCCGTCATCCCAGAAAAATCCGCTTTGCTGGCATCAAAAGCAGCGCTCATACCGAGCTTGCCCAACACATCCGCCAGCGTTGCCGCCGAACTGAAATTGAATTTAGGCAAACTCAGTGCCACATATTGTTCCTTCAACGCGGCACTGATCTGGCTCATCGTGGTGCTATTCAGGTTCTGAACGAAATCATCAAACTTGCCAGCATCAGGCATGATCAGCAGCATGCTCAATTTGTTATCCACATACGGCAACTCCACCGCCTGATAGCTCTTGCCCTGCACATAGGGTAGACGAATGTCTTGCGACATGAAAGGCAAACTACGCGTATTGCCCTTGCGGTCGGTAAAGTTCTGGCTGCTGGTTTTTTCTGCGGTGAAAGGTGTGGCCCAGTCAGCTTTGAACCAGATGGCATTCGTCAGTACTACCCGGGTATTCGATGACACATCATTCGGGCCCAGCAAATTCTTGATTTTTTGCTGGGTCTGCTGTTCCACCCAACTATTGATACTGAGACGTGAAGCCTCCGGCGCTTTCGTGAAATCCAGCAAATTCACCACTGCCCCAAAATTGACGCCAAGTGCATCCAGGTAGGCCGGCTGCAGGCTGTAAGCCTGTTGCACCCACAAGGCATTGGCAATATTCAGGCTGGGTAATTTAGTATTACCGGCAGCACTGGTCTTTTCTGCCAGTTGTAAATCCAGCCGGTTCAATGCCGGGAACAAGCGGTTTTGTTGCAACTGGAATGCCAGGGCTTGCTCTATCCCGGTCAAGGTTTCCCCTTTTGCACCGGCAGAAGTCATCGCCAGTGCCTGGGTAATGCTATACGGTGAATACACCAGATTACTGTCACCAATGGCGTCCAGCAAAGGCAAGGCTTTCAGCGCAAATTCAGTATTCCCTGCAACAGCAGCAGCCACATCCGCATCACTGGCAACAGGAAGCGGATTTCTTGTCAGACTGGATTTAGCACTGCTGATAGCCAGTGGGTTACTGGTGGCCTGGTCAGCGGATATGGTAGGTACTGCAGTGCCACTACCGCCGCAAGCGGCCAGGCAAAGCACGATGGCCAGACTGAAACAGCAGGTCAGGCCAGGGCTGTATTTTTGTGCCAACATTTTTTGTGCATACATTATTTGTCTCCGTGATAAATACACGGCAATAATACGCAGAGCAAAAAAGCAAATCAGCCTATAAATGTATGCAATTTGTCATCGAATTGTAAAACCATAAAGCAGGCCTGCTTTATGGCAGACTGGCAACAAAGTCTGTCTCTATGACATCAACCTGGGCACCGGTACCGACACGCTCATATAATTCGGTGATATCGACCGAACGCATACGTATGCAGCCAAAGCTGGCTGGCGACCCCAGCAGGCTTTCCTGTGGTGTGCCATGGATATAGATAAAACGCGGATAGGCATTGCGATTACGTTCTTCCATCCCACGCAGCCAGAAGATACGGGTAACGACAGGGTCACGGCCAGGCGCATCGGCTGCGACGATTTCGCCAGTTGGCTTGCGGTCCTTGAAAACCGTGCCCATGGGTGCACCGTCACCAATTTTCTCTGCCACCTGCATACGGCCACCGGGGGTCATATAACTATCCGGCAAGTCGCCGACGCCGCGCTTGGCAGTGGAGACCGGATAGCTGGCGATTTCCTTGCCATCTTCCAGCACATGCATTCTTTGTTCAGGCACAGAAATGATCAACTGATGTCGTGTATCGGCAACTTGAAACCAGGTTGACTGGCAGCCGGCCAAAAGCAGCACGGACATCAACATGAGCGCAATAAAATGGTTACGATGACGTGTAGACATTTCTCATCTTTCGGAAAATAGAAACTGAGCTTAAGCTGAACAAAAGCTGTCCGCAAATACTTCTTGTGGCTTGATACATTACCTGAAGTTATGGACCAGCGATGAGCTTTCATTTGTGTACTTCATTCCCAGCCTATAAGTTGTGAGAATGAGCGCCTGCTTGCATCTTGCATGCAGGTGTTGAAGCGCCAGAAAGAACACCATGTTGAACACCGAAACCCCCAGTAGCAGCCATACCGATCTGGACCTGTATCCTACTGAAGAATTGCTGCATGTCCTGATTGATGACCAGTTCAATGCCATACGCGCCGTCAGCCAGGTAGCCGCCCGCATTGCTACTGCAGTGGATGCAGCCGCCCCGCGCATACTGGCCGGTGGCCGGCTGGTGTATGTGGGTGCTGGCACCTCGGGCCGCCTGGGGGTGCTGGATGGGGTGGAATTGCTGCCTACCTTCTCGTGGCCAAACGAGCGTGCGCTGTCCCTGCTGGCTGGTGGCAAACAGGCCATGTTTGTCGCGGTGGAAGGGGCGGAAGATGATGCCGGGCAAGGTGCCAGCGAAATTCGTGAACTGGCACTGACTGCGAATGATGTGGTGTTGCTGATAGCGGCATCCGGCGCCACCCCCTATGTACTGGGTGCATTGCAGGCGGCACGCGCCACCGGCGCATTGACCATAGGCTTTGCAAACAATCCGGATGCACCCGTCACCAGCGCGGCCGACATCGGTATTACCCTTGATACCGGCAATGAAGTAATTTCCGGCAGCACCAGGTTAAAGGCCGGCACCTCGCAAAAAGTGGCACTGAATAGTTTTTCTACCGCACTGATGGTGCGGCTGCACAAGGTCTATGGCAATCTGATGGTGGATGTCAAGCCCACCAATGTCAAACTATTGCGACGCACAGTCAGTCTGACCATGCATGCCACCGGTCGTGATGAAACCCATTGCCGTCGCGTACTGGAAGAATGCGATTTTCATGTGAAGACCGCCATTCTTGCCATTCTGCGCCATCTCAGCGTGGCGAATGCCACCACCAGACTGGCAGAATGTGGTGACGATTTGCGGCGCGCCTTGCAGGTGCAGCAAAAGTAAGCACAGCAACACTGGCAACGCGTTACAATTTAGTTCGTTTTTGTCTCCCAGGTTGAATCATGCGACTGCGTCACATAGAAGTTTTCCACGCCATCATGCAGGCAGGCACAATCAGTGGCGCTGCGCAATTGCTGAATATTTCACAACCGGCAGCGACCAAGGTCTTGCAGCACTGCGAAATTCAACTGGGCTTGAAGCTGTTTGAACGTATCAAGGGTAAATTGCATCCGACACCGGAAGCACACAAGCTGTTTGCCGAAGTGGATCGCCTGAACCGTGATCTGCAATCAGTCCGCCGGCTGGCCAGCAACCTGAAAAACCATCCTGACGAAGCGGTGCGCCTGGCATCGACACCTACGCTTTCGATTACCGTCGTACCTGCCGCACTGGCAGCATGGCGCAAGAAATTTGCCCATGTCCATTGCACGTTGGCGACCCACCATACCAGCGAAATCGTCAATGCTTTATTGCTGGGCGACGTGGACTTTGCCCTGTCCCTGTATGACCCCTGCCACCCAAACATTGCGTCTGAACCACTGATACGCGGCAGCATGACAGCCATTGCGCCCATAGGCACCTGGTCCAGGCAGTTGGACAATACTGCCTTGCCGGTCAGCGACTTGCCAAAGAACCTGATCGCGCTGGACCTGGATGACCATCTGGTCAGCCGCGTCATGGATGCCTGTGAAGAACAGGGCCTGAGTTTCACTTCTTACACGGTGGTGCAGACTTATCTGCTGGCAAGAACCCTGGTGGAACTGGGTGCCGGCGCGGCGGTGATTGACCCTTTCACCGCGGCGACATCTGATCACAGCAAGGTGCAGTGCCGCCCACTGTCCCCGAATGTGCCGGTGGATTTGTATTTACTGACCGTAAAATCCACCCCGCTGTCACGTTCGGCACGCGCTTTTGTAGAATCCATCAAAGAAGCGGGTGCAGAGTTTATTGCCCGCACCTCGTAGTTTTCAACTTGTATCAGTTAAAAAAGACGATACAAGGCGGTGAGAATTTGCTCTTCCCACAGGCTGAGACTGGAATACCTGCCTGGATTTTTTTCGGGATCCGCAGCAACGCCGCTGATGACATATATCATGCCATTGCGTGTAGCCGGGTCAAACATGAAGCCGGATTGCAGGCCATAGGCAAAACCCAGATGCCCGACAGCCTTGAATGCCGGTTTTCCTTTTACCTCAGCTACCAGCATATCTACCAGCCTGTCGCCATAGTGAGGAGCACTGACATCGCTGAAACGCTGGAAACCCAGGCCCCAGGCCTGGAACAGGCCATGATAATCATCCCCATTGTGGGTATTTTTATCGTAATGCCACTGTTCACTGAGCAGTGCACGCACACTGGCTGGCTGCAAGAAATGCCTGCCATCCATCTCACCTTGATTCATCAACATCAGCATGATGCGGGCCAGACCCAGCACATCAATCCGCAAGCCACCTTGTGGGCTGGACAGGGTGGCATTGGTGCCTGGCACATAATTGTCCAATGATCGTTTGACCAGAGGCTTGGTACGAAAATCATCGACCTGCGCCACCTACGGACCTTGCACATTCCAGACCTCATTTTCCTGCTTGCGGTAGAGCACAGCCAGTCGGGATAATTCATCCGTTGACAGCAGGTCGGGATGGTAGGCTCCGGCGATACCCAGCGGATGCAAGACGGTATCACGCATGAACACGTCAAAGCGCTGGCCACTGACGGCTTCCATGACGGTGCCGAGGACACCCCAGTTCAAGTTCACATAGTGAAAGTATTTGCCCGGAGCGAAATCCGCACCCGCCGACGCACTAGCCGCATTAGCCCACTGCAGGCCATGATCAAAATGCGCACCGGCAGGCAAGAGAAAACTCTGCATGCTCACATTGGATGGAAAATTATAGCCACCATCGTCCCGCAGGGATGAGGTATGGCTGAGCAACATGCGGGTGGTAATCACGGCATCGGGGAAATGCGGATTTCTGACCACATATCCCAGGTAGCGGCTGATATCGGCGTCCAGGTCCAGCTTGCCTTGCTCGACCAGACACATTGCACCAATAGCCGCCACCATCTTGGACACCGACGCCACCCGGAACAGGGTATGTGCATCCACCACCAGCGTATTGTCGGGATTGTCGCGATCAATATAGCGATAACCAAACTGTTGCTGGTACGCGATCTTGCCGTCTTTAATGCTCACTATCGACAGCCCGGCAAGAGGTCGTTGGGGATTGGCAACGATACTCGCCAGCTCTTTTGTCACCTGGCGATCAAGCTTTGCCTGAACACCAGTAACGTTTTGTGCAATGGCTGCCTGCATCCAGAGCAACGAGACCATCACGGCAACTGAGAAGTAAGCTGCCCCTCGCTGATAAAAATTCTTGCACCGGCTTGGGTATCCCATCTGCATGGTGGCGCGCATATCAATCTATGCGCAAATAAGTTTGGCGTACGACGACCGGGTCACCACAATTGAAATGCCACCATTCACTGTTGATACCGCGATAACCGCCATGGAACATGGCTTGCCGCAGGATATTACGATGATCAAGGTGATCCTGACTTATTTGCCCGTCTGCCAGCATTTTCTGTTCCAGTACCGGATGAGATTTTTCTTCCATGGCATCAAAGCCACTGCCCATCTCCAGTTCCTTGCCATCGGCATCGATCAGCGTGACATCGACCGCCATGCCGAAGGAATGGATGGAACCGCGCGCCGGGTCCGCCACATACATGCGCAGAGGGGTGCCATCCAGATGTTGCCACAGCATTTCCTGGACACGGTGGGGGCGCAAGGCATCCAGCACCAGAATACGGTAGATGGGGTAATGGTCACGCAGCCAGTGGACGGCTGACTGCAAGGCTTGTGCCGCTTCCCAGTGCAACCAACTGCAATCAAGGTCGCCATACAAGTCGCGCCCAACAAAATTGTCAGCACCAACATAGCGCAAATCGATGACGATACCGTCTACGGTATCGAGCCGGCAAAAATCCGGGTGATCAGCAATGAATTCACAACGCACAAAGGCTCCATACAACAGAGTTTTTCATACTGGCAGCATAGGGATAGTCCCCCGCCCCTGCCAATGAAAACTTACCGATAACATATAACCAGAAGGAATAATCATTTTCATGCTGCTCCTCCTGCCGTCCAACATCTTTTTACATTCGCGATTTACAGCCACTATTTAAGCGCCTTGCTACGTGCCGCCACATCAATATCCAGATAACGCCAGTTGGTAAAGTCTACCGGATGTCGATAGTAGTTTTGCAGCCAGGCTTGCGACAAATCAGCAGTGACAGGATGGATACGCGTCACCCACGGCGTGTAGCCATGCATGAGTTGCGCCATCTGGCGGTACAGGGCAGTACGTTCAGGCGAATCACTGAGACGTATTGCCTGCTCATATAATTTGTTGAAAGCCGGCAGGTTAAAACGCGCATAGTTGGCGCGGCCGGCATTGGGGCCGTATAAAAGCTGGTAAAAATTCTCTGCATCGGGAAAATCGGCAATCCAGTTGGCTTCGGTCATCTGCACCTTGCCCAGGCGGGCAGCCCGTATGATTTCCGAATGTTTGTCCGTCTTGAAGCTGACATGGATGCCGAGTGCATCCAGATTCTTGCGCCAGACTTCATCGCGCAGACGTCCCGTGGTGCTGGCCAGGGTATGCATCTGCAATTGCAGGGGCTGGCCATCCGGCAGGCTGCGGTAATGATCAGCACCACGTTTATAGCCAAACTTATCCAGCAGGGCATTCGCCAGTTTCAGGTCATATTGCACCGGGCTTTTATAGGCAGCATCATAGCCCAGTACATTTGGCGGCAGAGGCGATTGCGCCTGTATTGCCAGGCCTTTTTCCATGAGGGCGATATCTTCCCGGCTGTCATAGCCCAGTGCAATCGCGCGACGCAGGGCAATTTTTTCCGGGGTATAGCCGCCTATGACCGGGTCTTCCATATTCATCCACATGTAATAGGTTTGCAAGGGGGTAAACAGGGACAGGTGCACACCTTGCTGCTGCAGCGCTGGTTTCAGCTTACCGTCGTCCAGCACCATGTTCGACAAGGGGGCCGGAACCTGTTCCAGGTAATCAAATTCATGATTCAGAAATCCCAGCACGCGCGACTGCTGCTCTTCAATAACCTTGATTTCAACCTTGCTGACCCGGGGCAAGGTCTGCCCGGCCAGGTCGGTCGCAATCTTGCGGGAAACCTCATCGTTACCCTGGTCATTGAAGACCACCTTGCGGTATTGCGGATTTGCCAGCAATTCAATCCTGAAACTGCGCTGCCATTGCCCCAGCATGAATGGGCCGGTACCCACCGGATGGTTGCCGACCTGGTTAGGGTAAGTCTCAACCACTTCTCGCGCTACGGCACCCGTGGCAGTGGTGGCCAGGATAAACAGGAAATTGCTGTCCGGTGCATTCAGACGTATGCGTAAGGTATACCGGTCCAGCGCCTGCAAGCCTGGGATGCTGGTCTGCCGATTGAAATCCTGCTGCTTGCCGTCTTTGGCCGGACGCCATTTTTCATCCCCCAGCAACTTGCCTTCAAACATGAAGAGCCAGGGCGATTTGACGGTAGGGTCATACAGACGCTTGATGCTATAGATGTAATCATCCGCCGTCAGTTCACGCGGTTTGCCTTTGAATGCCGGATCAGGCGTAAAGAAAATACCTTGCTGTAAATGCAGGGTGTAAGTCTTGCCGTCATCCGTCACTTCGGGCATGGCTTTCAAGGTATTCGGCTTGAGCTTGAGCGGCCGCGCCAGATAGTCATAGCGCAGCATGGGTTCGAAAATATTTTCATTGATGCTGACCGTAGGCACGTCCGACGCCACAGCCGGGTCTAGTGCGCTTTCGGGTGTGGTCACCAGTACCCGTAATATTTTTTCTGCTGCGGGTGCAGCTGATGTAACTGGTGCAGCATGCACCAAAGCCGCGACACCGGCAGCAGCCAGCGAAAAAACCAGGCTTGAAAACAGGCGACAATTCATGCACTGACCTCTGACAAACTGGCCAGGCGCGGGTTCGGCATGGTCAGGTAAAACCATTCTTCGCCAGGGCTGGCACCAGCATCGGGGAAGATAATGCGACCATCCTGGTCAGCCCTGAGTTCGCTGCCATCTGCCCTGATGGCGATCAGATCGCCCTGCTTCAATGCGTCAAAACTGCGCCATTCACGCACAAAACGATCACCCACATGGAATTTATCGATGACGTCATAGATTCTCAGTGCTTCCATCTGTGCCACTGGCTCGGGTGCCGGGCCAGCGATCACGCCAAGATGGCGCAGGCTATTGACAATAGCCTGGTAGCCGACTGCGGGTGCCTGCGGATCAAGATGCTGGCCACATTCCAGTGTCATCGCATAGCCGCCGACAGAGCGCATGTATTCTGTGGTGCCCACACCAAACTGGGTATTCGCATTTGCCAGGGTTTTGGCGTCAGCATCATGGGCGAGCCGCTGCTGGCGGCGCTGCACACCACGTGCATAGGTACTCAGCCAGCCATCTACCAGCCGGTGCACGCCCAGACGCATGGCCATGGCCAGTTCGTGTTTGGCGTAACTGAAGGATTCGAGGGGCGCACGGTTGTTTTCCGGCCCGATCAACACAAAGGCCTCACCCTGGCTGCGAAAGGAATGCAGGTCCAGCAAGACTTCGTGCTGGCCAAACAGTGGGCATAACCAGTTGGCGACATGATCTTCAAATTCTTTGACCTCATCCGTAGGTATCAGGCGACGATTCAGATTACGCTCCCCTTCACGTTGCCCGAGTTGGTAAGCCAGTGGATTACATACCGGCACCAGGGTCACGCGGCCAGAAAGCAGTTGCAGGATACCGCTTTCCAGTTCGCTGATGACGCGCCGGATGGCCTGGGTACCACAGGTTTCATTGCCATGCACGGCACCAGTAATGATGACGGCAGTTCCGGTCTGCGGCGACTGGAAACTAGTGCTTTGAAAAGTATAAGGATAGTTAGTTTTATGCATGGTTCATTCGGCTTTCTTGCCAAAAGCCGGGTCTACTTTAATGAGGGCCGTCACGACAAAGGTGGGGATGGCGGCGATACAGATCCAGACAAAAAAGTGGGAATAGCCCAATAGTTCCTGCAACCAGCCGCTGAACAGGCCTGGCAGCATCATGCTCATGGCCATGAAGCCGGTACAGATTGCATAGTGGGCGGTCTTGTGTTCACCATCGGCAATCATGATCATATACAGGACGTAGGCGGTAAAACCAAAACCATAACCCATTTGTTCAAAAGCGACGGCGATACCAATCAGGATGTCACTGTGGGGCTGCACAAATGCCAGGTACACATACACCAGATGGGGCACATTGATCGCCATTGCCATCGGCCACAGACAACGCTTCAGTCCAAAGCGTGCAATCAGCGCACCACCAGCCAGCCCGCCCACGGTTAGCGCGCCCATGCCTATGGACCCATAGATCAGGCCCACGCCTTGTGTCGTCAGACCCAGCCCGCCCTTGTCGACCGCATCCACCAAAAACAACGGTGCGATTTTCACCAGTTGCGCTTCACCAAAACGATACAGCAAGAGGAAGGCAATGCTGATCAACACATTTTTCTTTTTGATGAACTTGCCAAAAATCGTCAGAAAAGTAGCGAGCACCTGATTCGGATCGCCCTGCGCGCGGTCACTAGCGGGCTGTGGCAAGGCATATTTATGATAAGCAGACAGGCTGATGAACATCACCGACAGCACGGCAAAAACCACGACCCAGCCCAGCCTGGGATTGCCGGTCAGATCACGCAAGGTACCGGCCAGATACACCAGGGCACCCTGTCCGGTCAGCATGGCCATCCGGAAAAACATGCTGCGCACACCGACAAATGCAGCCTGCTGATGCTGTTCCAGCGCCAGCATGTAAAACCCGTCAGAACTGATGTCATGGGTGGCGGCGCTGAACGCCAGCAACCAGAACACCAGCAAGGTCGCCTGGAAGAAGCCAGGCATGGGTATGATCAGTGCTACCACCCCAAACAGCGCACCGATCAGCAATTCCAGCGTGATGATCCAGAAACGCTTGGTCTTGTACATATCCACGAAAGGTGCCCACAAGGGCTTGATCACAAAAGGTAGATAGAGTAAACTTGTATAAAAAGCAATATCCGAATTGGAAATATCCAGCTTTTTGTACATAATGACGGAAAGTGTCATTACGACTACGTATGGAATCCCCTGGCTGAAATACAATGACGGTATCCAGCGCCATAATTCGGGCACCGGGGTAGCTTGCTTGCTGTTTACTATCTCGCTTGTCATTGTGGTCTTTTTCTTGAAATCTGATCGTGAGCTAAGTTACAAGGCTGGTCTTAGAACCTGTTTGCGATCTGTAGCGAGCGTGCGTCAGCGGGAGTGAAGAGCAGCGCAAAAAGCGGAATGTACTATAGTACATGAGCATTTTGAGCAGCACATGAGCCCCGATCACGCGCGCGCAGTAAGATCGCAAACAGGTTCTTACGATACATGTTCCCAGTAAAGCAGGAAAAATACGATTGAAATTTTGCGGCGGGTTCATAGCAAAAAGTTATAACCCGGGTGCATCTTTTCATTCGTTGCCAGCGCCAGAAGCGCCCTATGATAAACGAACAACTGCACGTTATTACGATTCAGTTCAACGATGGTCCATCAATTTCCCAGGAATTTTCCGTTTATGCTCGCTGACATGGCATCTGACCAGCAGGAACAGGCGCCAGGCCAGGCCAAGCCGATCGCCCTGGGCATCGATGCGGGCGGCACGCAAACGCGTTGGGCATTGGCGACCCAGGACGAACAGATACTTGCCAGTGGCACAGCCGCTGGCCTGACTGCATTACAAACCGATAACGCCGCAGGCATAGAGGCATTGCGCCAGATTTTTGCCGGCTTGGCAGCCACGGCGGGCAGCCATGGCCAGGTTGGCAGCATACGCGCCGGCATTACCGGTTTTGGTGGCGATGCCCATACCTTGCCAAACATACTGGCTGACAGCTTTGGCCTGGAAGACAACTGGATTTCTGTCAGCAATGACATAGAGATCGCTTACATGGATATTTTCAAACCCGGTACTGGTTACCTGATCTATGCCGGCACTGGCTCCATCGCCGCCTTTATTGATACCGAGGGAAAATTCCATCGTGCCGGTGGGCGTGGGTATTTGCTGGATGATGCGGGTGGCGGTTTCTGGATAGCCCGCGAAGCCATGCGCAAATTATGGCGTGCCGAAGACGAACATCCCGATCACTGGAAAGAATCTGACATGGCGAAACGCCTGTTTAAACTGATAGGCGGTAATGACTGGAATGTCTCGCGCGATTTCATTTACCACCGCAGCCGTGGCGATATCGGCAAACTGGCACTGGCGGTTGCCGCCGCCGCCAATAACGACCCGGTAGCCATGGACATATTGCAAAATGCAGGCAAAGAGCTGGCCAGGCTGGGCTCAGCCATGTGTACCCGCTTTGGTAATAAACCCATTGCACTTAGCGGCAGGGTACAGGAACTGCACCCTGCCATTGTTGAATCCCTGCGCACTCATCTGCCGCCAGAAGTCAGTCTGCGCCAGAGTACCTGCCAGGCCCATTTTTCCGCAGCCAGACTGGCTGCCCGACAACTCAAAAACAGACCATGAAAAAACCCAATACAAGCAATATATACGCATTGATGGCAGCACTCAGCATCTTCCTCAGCGGCTGTGCCAGCACAACCGTGAATACCGCAACAACCGTCAACACGCCCCCCAAGCCGGCCATCAAAGCAGCAGAGCCGTATATTGAAAATGGCATCGACAAGAGTATTTTTGCCAAGAGCCAGGAAGAACGCGTGCAGTTCATCATCCTGCATTACACCGCCATTGATCAGCCTACCTCACTGCGCGCACTGAGCGAACAGGGTGTCAGTGCTCATTATCTGGTCGGTGATGAAGACCCGATCAAAGTCTGGCAACTGGTGCCGGAAAATCGCATGTCCTACCACGCCGGTCTGAGCGAATGGAAAGGCTATAGCCGCCTGAATGCCAGTTCCATAGGCATAGAAATCGTCAACCAGGGCTTCAAGGATACGCCTGAAGGCCGCATCTACTTCCCCTTCCCTCAGGTGCAGATAGACCGTGTCATCACGCTGGTGAAAGATATCTCGGCCCGTTATCAGATACGCCCTGAATACATACTCGGCCATTCCGACATTGCGCCACAACGCAAATCCGATCCGGGCCCGATGTTCCCGTGGAAGCAGTTGGCCGACGCCGGTTTGATACCCTGGCCCCAGCCAGAAGAAGTCGCCCAGCGCATGACAGCCTTCGAATTGCAATTGCCGGACGTAAAATGGTTCCAGCAAAAGCTCGCGCAATATGGTTATGGCATCCCGCAGAGTGGTGTACTTGATGCAGCGACCCGCAGTGTGCTGGTGGCCTTCCAGACCAAGTATCGTCCAGCAAAATTTGATGGCACACCTGACGCAGAAACCGCCGCCATGCTTGATACCCTGCTCGCCAACCTGAAAGCCAAATGAAGATGACAGTTGCGTTCGTCATCCCGCCACATCTGATACAGCAACGTGGTCTGATTGAACAAGATGAAGCACAGGAACTGGTACTGGCAGAAACCGGCGAAGATGGCAGGGAATATTTACTGACCCCTGCCACCAATCAGGCATGGCAAGCCATGAAAACCGCTGCCATGCAGGATGGCATTGCCCTGTTGATGATATCGGCCTTTCGCAGCATCGCCAGGCAAGCCGACATCATCAGCGACAAACTCGCTGCCGGCATGGCATTGCCCGATATCCTGCTGGTGTGCGCACCACCTGGTTACAGCGAACACCATACCGGCCGCGCCATCGACATCGCCACGCCGGAAGACCCGGAACTGGAAATTTCTTTCGACACTACTCCAGCTTTCGCCTGGCTACAAGCCAACGCCGGTCGCTTTGGCTTTCATCTGTCTTACCCGCCAGGCAATAGCAGCGGGTTTCAGTATGAGCCTTGGCATTGGTGCTATGGGTAGCATGTACCTATTCATAATCTGTCATCATCAATAACCATGAACATTAGTCTCATCGAAGACAAGCTTTTCATAGTGAGTGAACACATCGGTGTTTCTGTATATGACTTCGACTTTGATTTACATTTTGCCTGCAAGCATCCGTATTTAATCGAAGGAAATTATCCTTGCATCATGCGTGCCGGTGCCATCGCAGATTATGCTTCGGAATATAACGACAAGCTCAATATGGGATTACGTCTGGTCAACTCACCAGACGAGCACAAAATCGCCAGCGACCTGGAAGCATGGTATCCCTTAATACAAGACTTGACTCCGCGCACACTGATATTCGACGCTTTACCCACATCAAAAGAAATTGAAGCCAACTTCGACTGGCCAATTTTTCTCAAAGGATCACGCCAGACCAGCAAACATAATCCAGATCTCGCCATCGTACAAAACCGTGCTCACTATGAGAGAGTCGTTCCACTCTATCAAAACGATGCCATATTACATTGGCAAAAACCTGTTATACGCGAATTTATTCCACTTGCAAAAACAAGCGGCACCATCCCAGGTAAAGTTCCTGCTTCGATTGAATATCGTTCATTCTGGTGGCACGGTGTTTGTGTCGGTTGGGGGCGCTACTGGTATCAGGTTCCCCATTACACCTGCCCTGATGTCAAAGTTGGCCTGGCGGTTGCTGAAATCGCAGCGTCAAAACTGATCGTTCCCTTTCTGGTCATTGATTTTGCCAAAACCGAAGATGGCAAATGGATCGTTATTGAATGTAACGATGGACAAGAATCAGGTTATGCAGATGTTCAGGCGTTGCAGTTGTGGCAAAAAATACTGTCACATATACATCGTTAAACTGTTCATTGGCCAAGAATGTGATTTAAACTGGTGTCTGTTATTAGTATTGCATCTGTTAATCCTTCCTCTTCGTAGGATTAACATCGACATCGCCGCCCCACATTAATCACTTATGCCTATGAATTTGATACGCCTTAGCCTGCTCGTCGTTTTTATTTCCTATTTTTCTTCTGCTGTCGCCCAACAAGACAATTTCAGTATCAATTCCTTTACCATAAAAAAAAGTGATGCCCAGTCCGTCACTGTTGAAGTGGATTGCAATAACGATGGATCAAAAGGCGTTGTATTTCTTGGTGCGGAAGCCAATTCACATGACGGTACGGTTCGCACATTCGAAGATGGGCGTGGCATTGTTCCTGTTGGAAAAAACGTAAAAGTCCCTGCGTCATTCAGAAGACCTCCAGACAGCGGTGTTCAAAAAACAGATATCTTGCGACTTTATCTGGTCGCAAATAAAGGTGGGGTATTTTTAAGCCGCAATTTTGATATGCCTTATGTATGGGAAGCGACGAACCTGCCAATTAATGAAACCGATTTGAAATATCGATATTTTCTAGCTTTCGGATTAAATTTCAATGAGGGTAAATTTGCTGCCATCGACCAGTTACTGGACAAATTGATTAGTTCTGAACTTACTGATACGTCAGGCCATTGGGAACTTTCATGGTTTGACTCTGCCATGGATATGGAATTCAGAGACAGAAATGATACAGACAATCTGAAACGTATTCAGGACTGGAAGGCCGCGAATCCCAGATCCGCAGGAATTTCCATTGCGGAAGCAACATACTGGAGAGGAGCGGCCTGGCGCATACGCGGCAATCAGGCGAATGTCAATGTCGATCCATTTGCGTTGAAACTATTCAAGCAACGAATGGATACAGCAGAGCTTGCATTATCCAAATCAAAGAAATATGCCTCTCGCAATCCTGCGTGGTACGAAATGTACTTATTGGTAAGCAATGAAAATGGTAAGAGCCTGACATTCTCGGAAAATTTATATCAAGAAGCGATTAAACGTCATCCACGCTTTACTAATCTGTACAAGGAAATGGCTTTGATTTATGCCCCTCCATATGGCCTGGCTGATTGGGCAAAAGTGGAAAAAGTGATAGAAACCGGGGTCAAGAATGTCACCAATAGCGACGGCGCTATCATATATGCCACTATTTATCAGTACATCGCCTCGCGTCAGCAATTCGAATTTGATATTTTCCGGGACAGCCTCGCAAGTTGGCCAAGAATCAAACAGGGCTATGAGCATATGTTGGCGAAAACCCCGAACGCAAAATTGCTGAACGAAATGGCAGTATATGCTTGTCGTGCAAATGACAAAGATACCTTCAACGACCTGTGGACGAAAATACAGGGGAAACCGGAAAAAACCATTTGGCCTGCTAACTATACGCCAGATATTTGTACGTATCGCTTCAAAGAAAAAATGTAAATCACATCAATTTTTCAAAATACACCTTAGCTATAACAATGAAATCATTTCAAGCTCAATTCACCAAAATTCTTCTGACTGTTGCACTGACATTACCTGCTTTCGTCCATGCAGAGCAGGAATCGGCCCCCGTGTTCGTTGATCCATTTCCTCAGATACAAAAAGGAAAATGCATGTTCGGAAATGACATGGATGGGCCAGAAGCTTTCAACCGCTGGGCAAAGTCATTGGCACCAATATTCAACTCCTCCGCCAAAATTGCGGGAACACTCATGGTGAATATCCGTGATTGGGATGCACCTGATTGTACTTTCAACGATGGACGCCCCAGATTGTCTGCCTTGTTAAGTGTCTTATCAAGCGCATTTGAGATTGAACCAGATAAGGAAAAAAGGCTGCAAAGAATTATGGAGTTAAAGGCTATGTATCCCAACTCTCCATTGGGTGTGCTTGCCGAAGCAAATTATTGGTCGTCCTACGCGTGGCATGCAAGAGGACATGGCTACAGTTCGTCCGTTACCCCTGAGGGTTGGCGTCTGTTTCATGAACGCATGGAAAAAGCCGAACAGGTTTTGGCAGAAAATAAGGCTGCCGGCGATGTTTTACCTAACTGGTATGAATTGATGCTGGAAGTAAAAGGTGCCTTGGGACGCTCGGAAGAAGACAAAAGCAAGATTTTCTACGAAGGTGCAAAAAAATATCCAACTTATCTGCCGTTGTATTTTCAAATGGCCAATTATATCCACCCTCTGTGGGGTGGTAGCTGGAAAGCCGTTGATGACTTGGTAACCTGGTCTGTCAACAATACCAAAGATACAGAAGGACAAACCTTGTATGCCAGAATCTATTGGTCAGTAGGGCAAAGTGTGGTTTACAGAGATAATCTGTTTACCGTCTCTCTGGCAAAATGGCCCAAAATGCGTGCTGGATTTGAAGATTTGATGACCCGTCACCCCAAGAGCAAATGGAATTTAAATAATTTTGCGATGTTCGCCTGCCATGCGGGAGACAAAAAAACCTTCCTGAGCTTACGCAAAAAAATGGCCGATGACATTGTGGATAAAGCATGGCCATCGACCGTTTCGCTGGAACTGTGCGAAAGCAAGTTCGGCTATAAAAAATAAGTTGCAAGCCAAGGTACCCGGCATGTCAGAGCGCATCTCATGGAAGCACATGCGCTCTGACACATCAAGTCAATTTTAGTCAGTTTCAATCCAAAGTCTGCCTGTATCTCTTTAAGGCTAACACTCCGGCCAGTAATAAAAATACCAGCATGGGCCATAGTTCAGGCAAGAGCTGGCTGGCATCGTTGCCCTTGAGTAAAATCCCGCGCACTATCCGCAGGAAATGGGTCAGTGGCAGTACTTCACCCAGGACCTGGGCCCACTCTGGCATGGCGCGAAAAGGGAACATGAAACCCGACAGTAGCATGGATGGCAGGAAGAAAAAGAAGGTCATCTGCATGGCCTGCAACTGATTCCTGGCGATGGTGGAAAAAGTGAAACCGACCGCCAGATTGGCCAGGATGAACACGCCTATCATCGCCATCAACAGGCTGAAGCTGCCCACCATGGGGACTTCAAATAACAGGAATGCCGCGCTGATGATAACGGCCAGTTGGATATACCCCATCAATACATAGGGTAGGATTTTTCCCACCATGACTTCGGCCGGGCGTACCGGTGTTGCCAGCAGGTTTTCCATGGTGCCGCGTTCGCGCTCACGTGTCATGGCGAGTGAAGTCAGCATCACCATGGTCATAGTGAGTATGGTACCGATCAGGCCGGGCACGATGTTGTAGCGTGACAAGCCTTCGGGATTATAGCGACGGTGCACTCTTACCTCATACGCCGGTGAGCCGGTCTGCAAATAATGCAGGGGGCCGGTCAGGTCATGTTGCAGGGCCTGGGTGGCAATGACGTTCAGCGCAGCGATGGCGTTGCCGGATGCCGAAGGATCAGTCGCGTCCACCGATACCAGCAAAGCAGGTTTTTCACCGCGCACCAGTTGTTGGGTAAATTGTGGTGGTATCACCAGCAGGAATTGCACTTTGCCAGTTTCCAGCAGGGCTTCAGCTTCTTTCTCATTTTGCCCGACTAAATCGATGCGGAAGTAGCCAGTATTTTGCATGGCGACCACAAAACTGCGCGCCATGGGGCTGTTGTCTGTGCTGACGACCGCCGTTGGCAAACCCTTGGGGTCGGTGTTGATGGCATAACCAAACAGGATGAGCTGCAAGATGGGGATACCAACAGCCATGCCAAAGGTCAGGCGGTCGCGCATCATTTGCTGAAATTCCTTGATGAAGATGGCAAACATGCGGGCCCAGGAAAAACGCTTCATGCGCGCACCTTCTGCCGCAGGTCATCTTTCGAGAAATTATCAGGTGCGCTGGCGATCAGGCTGATGAAGACATCTTCGAGGTTGGCTTCGGATGCAGATATCTGGATGGCAGCCTGGTTGCTGATACTGTCCAGCGCCTGCAGCACCAGCGCCTCATCAAGCCCCGCCACATGCACGGCATTACCAAAGGCAGCGACACTCAATACCCCCGGCGCTGATTTCAACGGTGCCAGCAGGCTGCCCAATTGTTCACCCTGTACGGTCCAGACTTTGAGTTTGGCATCGCGAATGATTTCCTGTTCGGTACCACGTGCCAGGATTTTTCCGTAAGCGATATATACCAGTTCATGACAGCGTTCTGCTTCATCCATGTAATGCGTGGAGACCAGAACAGTAATGCCCTGATCGGCCAGCAGATGAATCTGGTCCCAGAAATCACGGCGCGCCTTGGGGTCTACGCCGGCGGTAGGTTCGTCCAGCAATAGCAAGCGCGGTTCATGGATAAGGCAGGCCGCCAGCGCCAGTCTTTGCTTCCAGCCACCAGATAATGAACCGGCCAGTTGATGCTGGCGTGCCGTCAGGCCCAGCCTTTCCAGCGATTGATCGACTGCATTTTTGCGGGATGGTAATTCAAATAAACGGGCGACAAAATCCAGGTTCTGACGTATCGACAAATCATCATATAAACCGAACTTTTGCGTCATGTAGCCCACCTGCCGCTTGATCTGTTCTGCCTGTCTGATGATGTCCATGCCCAGGCAAGTACCGGTACCCGCATCAGGAGTCAGCAAGCCGCACAGCATGCGTATGGTGGTGGTCTTACCGCTGCCATTCGGCCCCAGGAAACCGCAAATGCGGCCTTTGGCAACCTGCAATTCGACCTTGTCGACAACGGCACGCCCGCCATAGGATTTGCTCAGGCCATGGACGTCGATGGCCAACTGGCCGTGGTCACTGGCGGCGCTCATTGCGTTTTTCCCGCCGTGCCATTACTCAAACTCAAGGGGCTGAGGCTGACATCCAGCGGCTGGCCCGGATGCAGCAATAAGCGCGCGGGCTGATCTGGTACGGCTTCCACCATGAAGACCAGTTTGGCTCTTTGCACATTCGAATAAATCACTGGCGGTGTATATTCAGCCTTGCTGGCTATGCGCGAGATATGGGCTGGAATAGCCGCACCACAACCATCGCAATTCAACCTGACTGCCTGGCCGACAGTGATATTACCAAGCTCGGCCTCGGGCACAAAAAACCTGGCCTTGCGATTTTCTGGTGGCAACAAGGACAGTACCGGCTGGCCAGCCTGTATGTATTCCCCCTGACGGTAAAACACTTCGGCTACCAGGGCATTCGCTGGCGAGACCTGATTTTTTTGATCAGAACGCCAGGCGGTCTGGCGTACCACTTCCTTGGCGGCATCGGCACTGGCCTGCACTGCTGCACGTTCATCAACCCTTGCTGGCAAGCGTGCCACGTTCACGGCGGCACTTAGTTCAGCCACCTTCGCCTCGCTCAGTTTGAGATTGGTCCGAGCGTCATCAATACGCGATTTCGATACAAAACCCTGGTTCAGCAATTGTTGCTGGCGTGCCAGTTCCTGTCGTGCCAGCGCAGCCTGGGCCTGGGCGCTGACAAGCTGGGCCTGGCTGACGGCAATCTCTTCGCTGCGCTTGCCTTTTTCAGTATTGCTGGCCTGTGCCCTGGCACTCAGCAAACGCGCCTGCGCTTCATCACGTGCGGCATTTTCAGCTTCTGCATCCAATGAAAACAAGGGTGCATCCTTGCTCACTTGCTGACCCGCCTGGACCCTGATCTGATCCAGGCGGCCACCCAGCGGGGCCGAGATATAGACGTAATCTCCTTCTGCATAACCAGACCAGCCCGTCTCAATTTTGCCCTTACAGGCGATCAGTAACAGCGGCAGGCTGCTTAATAACAGGATATGCAGAATATTTTTTATGCGACAGAATTGATCAGTCATGGTTCACATCCTCTTTGCTTGCGGCCAGGGCATACAGGGCGCGGTTGACACGGTCAGCAATGCCTTCATCACTCAGCACTTGTTGCAAGGGCAGTTGCAACATGGGGGGTACAAAACCCAGTTCCAGCGCACGTGGTGCCACCAGCATGGGGGCAGCGACACTGCCCATGAGAAAAGTCAGGGCCAGCATGGGCGCTTGCATGGCAAGTTCGCCTGCCTGCATGGCTTCCATGAGCAGGCCGACGATCAGTTGTACATGGCGTGAACCATTTTTTTGCAGAAACTGTGTGGCGACAGTTTCTCCCATGCTGGCATCGGTCCAGACCCGGCCTATCCAGCTGCCATGCTCACGCAATAAACGTCCCAGCAGGCACAGGGCCTGGCGCAGGCGTTGCGTTGGTGAACCGGCATGATCGACCTCGGCCTGCAACTGCACAAACATTTCTTCATACATGGTCTGCAGCAACTGCGCCAGGTAATTGTCCTTGCTGCGAAAGTGATAATGGAACATGCCGACATTGACACCTGCGTGCTCTGCCAACAGACGCAGGGACAGACCGCTACAGCCGTACCGGGCAAATAGTACCCGCCCGCTTTGCAGCAGGACTTCATCAAGTTGTTGAGAGGGGCGTGCCATGCAGTTTCAATTCCACTATTATTATGCAGTTGACTAATAATTGGAGTTTGCAATCACCAGACCAGCATGTCAAGCACAATTTTTAAGCACTTGTGGATTTGCAAAGCCAATTTGCAAACATCGAAAGGGGTGGATTGGGGGTTTAAAAAATGCACGAGCAGGGAGCACAAAGCCATTCTCAATTCGTCCGCTGCATAGGCAATCTGAACCAGTAAAACTGCATTTCGTCGCGTTGCCATGGCGAGTGATTCTGCAAACAACTACAGTGCAATCACTCCCACCCGAATTGAAAGGAAATATCATGAACATCACTGCAAACATGGACGCCGTAGTCATCGCTACCATCGCCCTGGTCATGCTGAGTAATCTCTTGCGCGTCTTGATCGCTTAAGGAAAGCAGATCATGCTGACACTTTTGATCTGGCTGGCTTTATTTGTATTGTGCTGGCCACTGGCATTGCTGGCGCTGGTGATTTACCCGGTAGTATGGTTAGTGCTATTACCATTCCGGGTACTGGGGATTGCGGTTGACGGTGTGTTTGAATTGCTGCGCGCCATCTTCCTGTTGCCAGCCCGCATGCTGGGGAATCGCCCCTGATGCGCATCACCAACGATCTGGGATGCTGTTACTGAGAATCAGCTAATGGCTATGATTGAATAGTTCGTGCAATTCTTCGAAGCGGTCTTCGACATCGTCTGCCGATAAACCCAGAAACGCACAGGCTGCTTCTCCACCTTTTTCCCATTCGCAGGAAAATTCCTGTCCATGGTATTTCTGTATACCGTATTCGGCCAGCACAGCCAGCGCGATCAGGCTTTTCACTGATTCTTCGGTGCCCGGGTCATCCAGCACATCATAATCATGATGCAACAAAATGGCCATCGATACACTTTCTGGCAACCCCCAGGTACGCGCCATGAGAGAGCCGATGGCAGCATGGGATGTGGTATGACGTTGTTCTTCGACGGCAGTGAAGCTCTGATTCGCTTCCTTATTGGCAAGCTCCAGTGTTTCAGCGTAATCCGGAAAACGTTCCAGCAATAAGGGGATGCCGATATCGCAAAAAAGACCAAAAGTATGTGCCAGATCACCGGTGCAGACACGCATGCGGCGTGCCAGTTGTGTCATGGCTTGCGCACGCTTGGTAGAAAAATCCCAGAACTTGATCAGCGATACTTTTTCCACCTGCAGGCTTTGCCGGGCAATAATGCCGGTCATCAAATTACCGCACTGCGTGATTCCCAACAAACTCACCGCATGCTCAACCGACTTGGCTTTCAGGCGCAAGCCGAAAAATGAGGAATTGGCCAGCTTCAGCAAAGATGCCGACATGGCAACATCATTGGCGATGATGGTCGTCAGCCTGCGCGGATCAGGATCTTCCACCGCCAGTTCCGCCTGCACGTCTGCCAGAAGACTGGGGCGAGGCGGGATGCGTATGGTCTTGATCAGCGCATCGACAGATTGTTCAGTAGTCAGCCTGGGGGCCGCCTGGGCGGCGGAGCTTGTCATAGGGATACGTCAGAATGGATTACGCTTAGAACCTGATTACGATCTTACTGCGCGTGCGCAATCAGAGACCACCCGGGGCTCATGCGCTGCTCAAAATGCTCATGTACTAATGTACATTCCGCTTTTTGCGCTGCGTTTTTGTTACCCCTACTCCCGCTGACGCTCGCTACAGATCGTAAACAAATGGTTCTTACAACTTACATTGTAAACGCAAATCATTGCCGGATAGAAAATCCATGCTGATTTTTCGCCTTCCCGGATATTTTATGCAAGCTATTTTATTTGAGCGGAATAGGCGTGCTGTGGTCTACCGCCACCGCAGTCACACTATTCTTGGGTGACCCATCTATCAGTTTGTCAGAATAAGTCAGATATACCAGCGCGTTGCGTTTCTGATCCACCATGCGCACGATGCGTAATTTCTTGAACAAAATCGACAGGCTCTGGTTAAACACTTCTTCCTGTTGCTTCATGGGCCCGGGGAAACTGATGGGCCCGACCTGACGGCAGGCAATCGAGGCTTCTGCCTTATCTTCTGCCAACCCCAGGCCACCGCTGATACCGCCGGTCTTGGCGCGCGACACATAACAGGTCACGCCGTTGACTCTGGGATCATCATAGGCTTCGACCACGACCTTATGGTCGGGGCCGATCAACTTGAAGGCGGTATCGACACTGCCTACCGTTTCGGCATGAGCCGTCCATGTCAACCAGGTCAATGCACTTGTAAGCAGGGCACGATTGAGGTGTGAAAGTTTCATATTCTTTTCTTTCCGTAAAGTGGTGAAAATGACATACGCCTCATCGATATCTGGTTTATTAGTGTTTATTCAAGTGGGAATGGCTTCTTCCATAAAAGAAATAGATCGCAATTGCCACTGCCATCCAGATGAAAAACACGTGATAGGTCGTCGGCGGCAAGTCCTTGAGGATATACAGGCAGGCGACTATGCTCAAACCTGGTATCAGGTAAGGCCCAAAAGGTACGCGGAAACCGGTGGCACCTTCACCCAGACCCTGACGGCGAATGACAGGCACAGCCACCGATACCACCATGAAGGCCACCAGCGTACCCATGCTGACCATGTCCCACAGGAAGGTGGAATCGACCAGACCGGCAACAATACCCACCAGCAGGCAAACAATAATGGTATTACTGACAGGGGTGCGGGTACGCGCATGCACGCGCTGGAAAGATGCCGGTATCAGGCCATCCTTGCTAATCGCAAACAGGATGCGGCTTTGGCCGTAGATGGTCACCAGTGTCACGCTGAATACGGAAATCACGGCACCTGCCGACAACACCAGCGCCGGCCAGGCTTTGCCGGTCACATTTTGCAAAATAACGGCCAAACCAGCTTCTTGCCCTTCAAACATCCTGGCCGGCTGCGCACCCACTGCAGCCACCGCCACCAGCAAATAAAACACCGTAACCACGATCAGCGCCACCATGATGCCCAGCGGCACATTGCGTTTGGGGTCTTTAACTTCAGCACCGGCAGTTGCCACCGTATCAAGGCCAATGAAAGAGAAAAACACGGTACCGGCAGCAGCAGTCACCCCGGCCATGCCAGCCAGGCCCTTGCTGTTATCGGTATTAAAAAAGGGCGTGAAGTGTTCGGCATTGAAACCAGAGAAAGCGATGATGACAAAGAAGGTCAAAATAACCAGCTTGATCAATACCATGACGGCATTCACCGTGGCCGATTCCTTGGCACCGCGCAGCAGCAGGAAGCAACAGATAGCGACCAGTATCATGGGCGGCAGATTGAACTGACTGGCATGGATTTCTACCCCGTTGGCACCAGCCACGATCATGGGTGAGCGCAACATTTCAGGTATGTGCCAGCCCAGAGCATTCGCCAGGAAATTATTCAGATACGCCGACCAGCCTATTGCCGTTGCACTGGCAGCCAATCCATATTCCAGCAAAAGACAGGCAGCCACCACAAATGCACCAAATTCACCCACGGTGGCATAGGCATACGAATACGACGAACCAGAAGCAGGAATCCTGGATGACAACTCGGAATAACATAATGCCGTCAAGCCGGCAGTGATCGCGGCAATCAAAAATGACAGAATCACGGAGGGCCCGGCTTTGGGCACGGCTTCCACCATGGTGAAAAAGATCCCGGTACCGATGGTGGAACCGACACCTATCATGGTGAGTGCAAACAAACCCAGTGAACGATGCAGGCTATGCCCCTGGTCGTCAGTCACCTGTTCACTATGATCGATAGGCTTGGTGCGGGTCAGTTGCTGTCCCAATGTTTGTTGTCTCAAGATAATCCCTTCTTCTTGTTGCAATAGGACTGCGGCAATGTCATGCGATGGCAACGGCGTCTTGCATGTGTGCCTGAGTAAATTAAGCTTAGTCAAGCGCGGTCAAGCTGCTCAATCGAAGCTTACCGCCACCACGCCTGCCCGGGTAAATTGACCCGCAATCCTGTCTTTATCATGTCAGCCGCCCTTGGGTCGGCTGTTCTGGAAATGGAGCAGCATTTAACATGCCAGTCCGGCCCCGAAAATCGCAATCATAGCGGTAAATCCATCGGACTTGATGTCGGATCGCTTATTTTTAGTGTGTTGTATAAACTGAATTTATACCCCGGCAGAACGGTGATACAATGCGGCCTCATGTCTGCCTACAGAATTTCCCGCTCCTGCTTTCACCACATCGTGCGTACAGTACTGTTGTTATATGTATTGACGCTGGGTGTCGCCATGGCATCGTCGCTGGTGAAATCTGACAGCATGAACCTGATTTGTACCAGTACCGGGTATAAATTCATCAGTCAGGCGGGGTCAACTGATGACGGCAAGAATGCCGGCAAGAGTATGACGCATTTGCTGGATTGCTCTTTATGCCTGGCAACTGCCCTGCCCCCGGTACAGCCGCAAATGGATGCCTTTGTACCGCAGCATGCACTGTCTTACGCCACCCGCTCCATACCGGCAGCCCGCCTGGCAGCCATTGTTGCGGCCCCGCTGCCCGCACGCGGCCCACCTGTAGTCTAAAAAAAAGATCTGGTTCAGCTGTAACAGTGCTTTTGACATTGCTACAGACTGCTTTGCGCTTTCCTTCGCAGTCCTTTTTTCTGACTACCCATGTCCAATTCCTTGACCAAGCTACGTCTGCGCACTCTGAGTGCCGCGCTGATGACTGCTTTCCCCTTGTTGCCAGCCTTTGCCGCAGATACCAATGACGATCAACAGCAAATGGAACGTGTCACCATCAATGGCGACCGTCCCTCTTCCCTGCCAAAAGAAATACCTACCACCATCGAAGGCATCAACGCCAAGACCATGGAACGTACCATCAATGCCATTGATGCTGAAGATGCACTGAAATACCTGCCCAGCCTGCTGGTGCGCAAGCGCTATGTCGGTGATTACAATCATGCGGTACTGGCGACGCGGGCATCAGGCACTGGCAACAGTGCACGTTCGCTGGTCTATGCCGATGGCATCTTGCTGTCCAACCTGCTGGGTAATGGTGCCAGCTTTACCCCGCGCTGGGGCCTGGTGACGCCGGAAGAAATCGAACGCGTTGATGTATTGTACGGCCCATTTTCAGCCGCCTATGCCGGCAACTCTGCCGGTGCGGTGGTGGATTACGTGACCCGCATGCCCAAGCAATTTGAAGCGCATGTCAAGCTGGTTGGCTTCAGTGAAAATTTCCAGCTATATGGCACGGACAAAAGCTATAGCGGCAAGCAATTGAGTGCCAGCCTGGGCGATACACAGGGCGCGTTTTCCTGGTGGCTGAATTTAAATCAACTTGATAGTGATGGTCACCCTATCGCCTTTGCCAACAAACTGTTATCTGCCGGTGTCAACAGCAACGCAGGCACAGTCGTCAGCGGTGCCATCGCTGATAAAAATCCACAAGGTATGGACTGGTGGATACTGGGCGCGACCGGCCAGTACCATACCACGCAAGATCATGCCAAGATCAAGCTGGCGTATGACTTCAGCCCCACGCTGCGGGCTAGCTACACGCTGGGTTACTGGCGCAATAATATGAACAGTGGCGTCGAGAGTTATCTGCACGATGCCGCTGGTAATGCCGTGTATAGCGGCGACATCAATATAGGCGGCAAAAAATATACCCTTGCACCGACCGATATGTCGAACAGTAAAAACCAGCTCGAACATATCACCCATGGCCTGAACCTGAGAAGCAATACCAAAGGCGAATTTGACTGGGAAATCGCCGCCAGCCTGTATGACTACAGCAAGGACATAGTCCGTGCACCGACGGTAGCCATTCCCCAGGCAGATAGCGGCGGTGCTGGCCGCATTACAGATGGCAATGGCACTGGCTGGAATACCCTGGCACTAAAGGGTATCTGGCGCCCGAATGCAGAACACACGACGGAATTCGGCTATCAGCGCGAAGCCTATCAATTGCGTACCCTGGTATCGGATACTGACAACTGGATCAGCGGAAATGCAATGAAACGCTTTTCTGCCTTCCAGGGGAATACCCAGTTGCAAAGCCTGTATGCACAAGATGCCTGGCGCGTCGGTCCGCAATGGAAAACCATAGTCGGTGGCCGCATCGAACAATGGCAGGCAGACAAGGGGGCTATTGCCAATGCCAGTTCCACCCTGAACTTTATCGACCGTAGCGAAACCTATTTTTCACCCAAGGCAGCACTCGCCTTCAAGGCCAGTGACGATTGGACCTTGAAAGCATCGCTGGGGCGCGCAGTGCGCATGCCTACCGTGTCAGAACTGTATCAGGGCACGATTTCCACCACCGCCATCGTGAACAATGACCCGACGCTGAAGCCGGAAAAATCCTGGACCACGGAATGGACGGCAGAACGCGTACTGAATGAAGGCAAGGGCTTTTTGCGGGCAACGGTATTCCACGAAAGAACCCGCGATGCGCTGTATTCGCAAGTCAACACGCTGGTAACGCCGAACGTCACGAACATCCAGAACGTCGATGAAATTCATACCACGGGGCTGGAGCTGGCGTATCAGGCCAGCGATGTATTTACCCACGGCCTGGACCTGGCTGCCAGCCTGACGTATGCCGACTCTGTCATCACCAGGAACGACAAATTCCCGGCCAGTGTGGGTAAATGGCAGCCGCGCGTACCTGCCTGGCGGGCGAATCTGGTAATCAACTACCGACCAGATGAAAAACTCAGCACCAGCCTGGGCTTGCGCTATAGCGGCAAACAGTATGGTTCACTCGATAATAGCGATACCAATGCCTTTACCTATCAGGGTTTTTCCAGCTTTGTGGTGGCGGATGTACGGGTACGCTATCAGCTCGCCAGGCAGTGGGCGGCATCGATAGGCATAGACAACCTGAACAACAAAAAATACTGGGCCTTCCACCCGTACACACAACGCAGTGTCGTGGGTGAATTGAAATTCGATTTTTAAATCGATACCTTGAAATCCAAGTCTGTCCATGCACGATCAGGCATGGACAGCTTGTTTGTTAGAACCTTACATGGACGCCGCCATTTGCCAAGTAAAAAACGCATCATGATTTGCAGGAATAGATTGCACGCTTACATCCGGCCTGTTATTGCGACAAATGCCGCTGGCCCCTATGGAATTCGCTGACGACAGCCCTATCTGTTACGCGAGCTTTAGAGCTCTTGGTTCTTATCGGGTTTT